>JABSSR010000007.1 GCA_013213965.1 Verrucomicrobiales bacterium
CTGCCTTCACCGTTAACGATGTTGGCTACGGCGTCACCAGTGCCTGCGATGCTGAGGAATCCGCCCTGGAAGTCAATTCCGGTTCCCGGAGTCGATCCCTTAGGTGCTCCTGATCCGCCAATAGTTAACTGGTCAGGACGCTGGATTGCGCCGTCAAGACCGTTGGAACCCTTGTCGGCAACAGAGTCACCTTCCTGGTCCTCGAAGTCATAGTAAACGGCCACTGCTGGTAGTGGTGGTGCTGTAGGCTTGCCTGCAATGATGATAAGATTATCAATGAAGAAGTCCTGGTTCGCTCCACCCACACGGGCTGAAATATTGAATGTGTATCCGTCATCTCCAACGAAGGCTCCGGTATCAACGTCTGTGAAATCAGCGTTCGTAGTGAGTCCGTCCGTGTAGAAGGTTGCTCCCGTTGATGGATCCCAGCGGATCTCAATGCTACCGGTCTTCCTTGAGTCATCCTCAAGAATCACACCGTTAGTGAAGGCGAGCTGACCCACGTCCGTTCCGCCAGATACTCCAGAGATGTTAACTCCCTGCTCAGCATCACCGTTACGCCATGTGTCCACCTCAAAGGAGAGGTTTTCAGAGGCTTTACCAACCATGCCTTCCTCAGCGGAACCGAGCTCACCGAGAGCTGCGTTACCAAAGTTAAAGGAAAATCCGTCAGCTGGGTCATTTGCTGCGGGTGAATCATAGATTTCGTAATCAAAAGTCGCTGTGAATCCTAGCTGAGTGCCTGGTAGGCCAGGAACAGAGAAGCTTGAGAAGCCGAGTCCCTGTCCGTCGATCGTCAATTGAAGGCGATCTCCTTGAACTGTGTTTGCGGCTCCGGCAATCACTGATCCGTCACCAAGGTCCGTGGTTCCATCTGCAAAACCGTCAAAGTTTTGGGAATATACTGCTGGGCCAGTGGTGTTTATGACAATTCCTTGTAGAATTGGGTTTCCGTCAGCGGCAACTTGGGCAGCTCCACCGAGATGGTTCTGCATCTTGATCGCTATGGTTCCGTCTGCAGCTGAGGTAAATTCACCGCTATAAGCAAAACTGTTCGAATTAGTCCAGGTTCCGTCTCCACCTTCGGAATTGAAATTATCGACAGCGAGCTCGTCATTAACAGCGATGTCCCATCCTCTGTTTCGGTCAGCGCCCTCATTAAATAGTAATTGGATCTTATAAGTGGTTCCTCCTGCGAGTCCCGAAACAGCGATATCGATTGGGCTCGGTGCTGCGGACCATCGGATGTCCCTCATAATTTCACTGAGTGCTGCGGCAGATCCTTCTGTTCCTCCGGTGAAAGCGGGGCCGCCTCCTCCGCCGGACCAGTTATCTATGGAATGAGTCGTAGTGGTTGTGACGGTAACGTCACCAGCGGTAACGCTCCCTTCAGCACCGACGCCATCTCCTAGACCTGCTCGGTCAGTAAAGAACGTGACACCATTCACAGTTGAATCGGCATTACCAAAAACATCAACAGCTATGACTGTTGAGCCAGGGTCAAGGCCAAGATCATCAGGTCCAGCGAACTCAGTCACTGATCCGGTTATAACTTCAAAGGCTGAAGCGTTATTAGTAGAAAACACTAACAATGTAACAATAGTTACGCATAGGGCACAGAAGCCCTTAAGGATTTCGTTTTTCATGGAGGTTTAGATATATGTTTTTTATATAGTGGAGTATAATTTCAGAACCTGGTCTGAAATAGTCCAAACCAGTAATTGGGCATTTTTCGCAAAAATTTGTTACAAAGTCGAGAATAATATAAATGTTTATAAATTAATTTATGGACTCTTTATTGCTAAGAAATATTAATTAATTGGGTTAAAAGATTCTCTTATTTTTCATACAATAAGTTGCGGTATGGGCATGTTTGGTGTTCTTTCCCGGTTCGCTTTATCACTTAATAAGAACTGCTATCAGCTTAATAAACGTACTATGATTAATCCAGATCGAGCCACGCTCGATTTTTTAAACAGTTTTTCTGAAGAGTCCCAAAAGACCGGTGAGCATTGGCACAATGAAGGGTGCGTGACTCAAATCTTTGGTAATTATCTTTTGATTCGCGGAACTTTAGAAACTCCTGAAGGACTCAAGATAGAGACTAGTTTAACGATGCGAGGTAATGGCTGGGAAGGTGAATCTGACAGTGATCAAGGGCGGGACTGTCCAGGACTTTATGCCATCATGCTTGAGCGGCTTGATCGGGGAAGAAACCTTCCTGAATCTCCTAATGAAATCGGTGACACTCCGTTACCTATCCTGCTTGAAGAAAGTCTTGGACGTGAGCTTGATGATGATGAAGAAACTTACTTGTCCAAATTAGAAAAGCGATACCGTCGGTTTGCTATAGAAAAAGAAATTTTTGATCATGATTTAATTCGTCTTGACCCAAGATGGGAAGTGACTGGATATGATGCTTTGGAGTTGTGGCCTAGTCCTCCAAAGAACATCGCTGAGTTCTGGAACTACATTGCTTACGTGTTTGAGAAAAAAGGNCTCGGTTTNCCTNCTTTCATGAAGGGTGTAACGGACCTGAGTCATACCCAATCAAAGTTGATGAACTGGGAGCATGAGAGGGAAGTCTCAGAGTGGAGTGAGAGGATAGGCCAATTCATAGATGGTCCAGGCAAGGAAGTGGATTCAAGGAATGGTGAATTCTGCCTCGAGATCACAACGAACCGGGCCAATCTCAAGTGGAAGCAAGAAGGCGCAGAGGAATTTTCAACTTTGTCCACGCAGGAAGTACTTGGATTAGTTGAAAAATACGATTTGGGCCTTCTTCAAATGGATAGTGATTCTGAGTTATTATGGGCCTCTTACCTCAATTTTAGAGGGAAGGCCGGAACTGAAGAGATTCGACTAGAATCGGAACTTGCTGGACGATTTCTAAATGAGCTTTTCAGAAGACCCTCCTTGAGCTCTAAGCTTGTTGATCTGGATGGAGAAGTTATCAGAATTTCTGATATTAAATTAAGTTGGCTATGTGATATCGATTCTTCTTCAGTTACTGGGGATTGGAGGCTTTTTCTAATGATGGAAGATGGAGAAGTTGTGCCTCATTCCTTGAGATTATTATCTGGCCCTGAGAATTTTTATCTTTCTGATGATACGGTTTTCCATGGTCCGGCTAGTTGGTCAGATAATACAGATGTAAGCCCCACTTATCAATTACCCAGGGAAGTGGTGGAAAGTGCAACGGGAGTTGCATTTTTGAAGCGTGCAGATGCTCAGATGCCAGTGTCTCTAGAGGAGAGAGTCGATGATGCAACGATGGATGTTACTCTTAAGGCAAGTATTATTAATGGCTTAAGTTCGGCCGAGAGTGAACATTTACTGTTAAAGTGTAATGCTCGTGATCAGAGTGAGACTCGGGTAGAATCCTTGAGTGGTGATGGATGGACTGTAGTTGAGGTGGAAGAACCTGATAATGGAAGGATCATGCATTATGATCGCACTACTCTTCATCGGATAGAGCCATTTATAGGTAAGATTGCAAGTTCTTATGATACTTCACATGAGGCGTTCAAAGCGAAACTTTCAAAAACATTTCCGAAGAGATTTACTGAATGGGTAGACTCTATGCCGAAAGGTATTAATTTGGAAGTGGATGAATTGGTAGGTAGTCTGCTCAAGGATCCAGTCAAGGCGTCTCTGCGCTTTGAAGTGGTAGGTGAGGAGATTGATTGGTTTGATCTTAAGGTAGTTGTGAATGTGGAGGGGGAAGATCTTTCTGAAGACGAGATTCGAGATTTAGTAGGAGCCCGTGGTGATTTTGTAAGAACAAAGGGCGGGAGTTGGGTCCGTGTTGCTTTTGATTTAGGCGAAGGTCAGAGAGAGGCTGTTGAGCGTCTTGGAATCGATCCTTATGATCTTTCCGGTGACAGCCATAGGATGCATGCTTTGCAGTTAAATGATCCTGCAGTTAAGGAAGTTTTTGACACTAAAGCATGGGATAAAATATGTAAGAGAGCAGAAGAGGTTAAGCTCCGTGTAACCCCTGCGATACCTTCGCAGATAAAGGCCGAACTAAGACCCTATCAGGTTGAAGGTTTTCATTTTCTCTGTTACTTATCAACTAATAGCTTTGGAGGAATTCTTGCTGATGATATGGGGCTAGGAAAGACGGTTCAGAGTCTTTGTTGGTTTCTTTGGTTGCAGGGCAGGGCAGAAGGTAAGCCGTTACCTAGCCTGGTAGTGTGCCCGAAGTCGGTCCTGGATGTATGGTCAGGAGAAGTGGAGAAATTTGCTCCTAACATTCGTGTTCAGGTTTTGCGATCCAAAGATGAACTGGATATGGATACTTTGAGTGAAGAAGTGGATCTTCTTGTTCTTAATTATGCACAGTTGCGTGTGGGTGAAGAAAAACTCATTAAACAAGAGTGGTTAGCTGTGATACTTGATGAAGGTCAGCAGATAAAGAATCCAGATTCAATGGCTGCAAAGACTTCACGAAAGCTTCAATCAGAGAACCGGATTGTTCTTACAGGAACACCTATTGAGAATCGTTTAATGGATGTCTGGTCATTAATGGCTTTTGCTATGCCTGGAGTTCTTGGTGATAAAAAGTATTTTCGGAAACGTTTCGATAGGAGAAAAGATAACACTGCTCAGTCTCGTTTATCTGCACGGCTCAGGCCTTTCCTATTGCGGAGGACCAAAGGACAAGTGGCGATGGATCTTCCTCCTCGAATTGAAGAGCAGGTGTACTGTTCGATGGATGAATCTCAGGCTGAAATTTATGAGAACGAGTTGAAGAAGGCTAAGAAAACAATTCTTGGTATGGGATCTGAGAAAGAGCTTCGCAAAAACAGCTTAATGGTTTTACAGACACTGATGAGGTTGCGACAGATATGTTGCCATCCGGCCCTTCTCGATTCTTCTCATTCAGGGGCCGAAAGCGCAAAGCTTAATGCTTTATTTTATTTACTTGATCAGCTCCGGGAAGAAGGGCACAAGGTCCTTGTGTTTTCGCAGTTCGTTAAGATGTTGGATATTATTAAGGATAGGCTAGAGGATGAGAACCGTCCTTACAGTTATTTGACCGGACAGACTCAGGACCGAGGAAAGGTCATTGAGGAGTTTCAAACAACAGAGGATCCCTCAGTCTTTTTACTGTCACTCAAGGCTGGTGGAAGTGGTTTGAATCTTACTTCGGCTTCTTATGTTATTTTGTATGATCCTTGGTGGAACCCAGCAGTCGAAAACCAAGCAATCGATAGGACTCATCGGATAGGACAGAAGAACCGAGTCATTGCTTATAGGTTATTAATGAGAAACACCATAGAAGAAAAGGTTCGTGTTTTGCAGGAGCAAAAGCAGCAAATGTTGGATGATGTTCTTGGAGAAGAGACCTTTTCTCGTAGCTTAGAAATGAAGGATATTGAGTATCTTTTCAGCCCTGACAAGGAAATTACAGAAGATGAGCATCACGTTGATATTATTGAAACGGAGGGATGAGTTGATGAGAATCAGCTTATTTTAAAGGATATTTGATCAAGGGGGCGTAATTGTCACATAATCTGATGTTCATCTTAAAAATATCATTATATCAACGAAATGTCCTTATTTTATAGGTTTTCATGTAATAAATAATGGAAAAAATCAGATCATATTTTGATAGTTTTATTTTTTGTTTCTATCTGTAGTTCTGGCTTGAAGCCTAGAGGATCAGTCATATTATTATATTTGGGGAAATCTAAAAATGAAAATTAATAACTTAGTCTTAATCATTTCTATCTTGGTGCCTTTCTGTGGTGCTGTTTCTGCAAAGGTTTTTGAAGATCAGTTCGGCCGTATAATTAATGCCGAACTTGTTTCTCATACCGGGGCGGGAGGTGAAAGTATAACCATAAAAAAGAGCGGCAAGAATTTAGTTGTTAAGGTTTCTCTTTTTAGTGAGAAGGATCAGAAGTTTATCAGGGGATGGATGAAAGAGACTCCACCGACAGTTAATTATAATTTCCGAGTCGATATTGCAAAAAAAGAAATTCAAGCAAAGCCCTCCGCGAATCCTTTTGAGAAATCAACTGAAAAGAGCACGGCTTACCTCATAAGATTAACAAATTTAATTAGGTACCCTGTCAGTGGTTTACGAGTTGAGTATCGAGCTTATATGAAAGATTATGGTGGTGGAAGTTCGTCTAGTAGGGAAAATAGAGATGACAAGGATGACAAGGATGACAATGGTGACAATGGTGACAATGACGATGTTGGTGGAGGTGGAAGAGGAAGAGGTGAATATTCGGACGAGCAGATAGAAGAATATTTGCGTAATAGGTTTGGCCGTGGAAGGGGAAGTCGAGGAAGTTCTCGCGGATCTTCATCAAAACCCAAGATAATTCATATCGAGGAATCAAAAGACATTGAAGAGGTCTTAAAATATAATGAATATGTTACTATAGAGTCCAAGCCGATGCGGCTCGATTCGGGTAAGATGAGGTATTCTTCAGGCCGATGGAGGGATGAATTGATAGGAGTGATTGTTAGGGTCTTTGAGCCGGGTGGTGAAATGGTTTACGAATATAGAGATCAATCCACAAAAGAATATATATGGGCTGAAAGTAGTGGTCCTATTCGTGGATTTACAGATGAAGGATCAGATGATCGGTTCGATAATCTAGATAAGCCGGTCCGTGGATTTACTGGTGAATAAGCTCTGGTATTTGATTAATAAAAAACCAGATACCAAAAGCTTAGTGAACTCTTTGCCCAGGTATCGCACCCTCGTCCGGTGAGAGTAAATACACTTCTTCGCCTCCTGGTCCTGAAGCGATTACCATTCCTTCGCTGACTCCGAATTTCATTTTTCGTGGTGCCAGGTTAGCTACCATAATAACGAGACGACCAACTAATTCATCTGGTTTATATGCGGATTTGATTCCTGCGAAAACATTTCTTCTTTCATCTCCTCCAAGGCTAAGTGTTAACTGAATTAACTTCCTTGCTTCTGGAACTTCTTTGGCCTCGACGATACGTGCGACTCTGAGGTCAGGTTTCATGAAATCATCGAAATTAATTTCTTCAGCTAATGGTTCTTCTTCTAGAGGTGATCCACTGTCGTTCCAGGTGGTACTATCTGTTCCTGACTGAGTAACTTCTAGTTCTTTAGCAGCTTCTTCTTTGCTTTCTTCTGTCATGGTTTCAATGTTCTTGTGATCAACACGGTTCATCATGTGTTTGAATTTATTAACTTTTATACCTGTTAGGGGAGAGAGGGTTTGATCCCAGGACCGGATAGGCTCACCGAACAGTTCTTCTGTCTTTTTTGCGAGTGATGGTAATACAGGAGCCAGATAAATTGTTAGTTGTCTAAATAGGTTCAGTGCAATCGTACACACGTCCTGAAGTTCTTTTGATTTTTCAGGATCCTTGCGTAATTCCCAAGGCGCACTCTGCTCCACGAAGGGATTTGCTTTATCGGCGATTTCGATAATGCGGCGCATTGCATGCGAGTAGTTACCGTTTTCATAATCCTCGGCAATTTTACTACCCTCTTTAGCAGCTGATTCGAAGAGGCCTCCATCATCAGGATATTTTTCAGAGAGTCCTAAATCAGAGACAAACTTTGCAGTCCGGCTAGCGAGGTTAATGACTTTACCAACTAAATCAGCGTTTACCTTGGTTGCAAAATCCTCAAGATTAAGGTCAATGTCCTCAACTTTGTTGGAGAGTCGACTGGCATAATAGTAACGCAGAGCAGAAGGATTAAGATGCTTTAAGTAAGTTGATGCTCGAATGAAAGTCCCTTTACTTTTCGCCATTTTTTCACCGTCTACTGTAAGAAATCCATGTATATGAATTTTAGTTGGCAGTGAGTAGGAGGAGGTTCTGAGCATTGCTGGCCAGAATAAAGTGTGAAAGTATTGGATGTCTTTGCCAATGAAGTGATGTATTTCAGTTTGATCATTCTTCCACCATTCATCAATTTTCTCATTTTCACGACTGCACCATTCTTTTGTGCTGGCTATGTAACCGATAGGAGCGTCAAACCAAACGTACCAGTAGTTGCCAGGACTGTCAGGAATCTCAAATCCAAAGTAGGGAGAAGGACGAGATATGTCCCAGTCTTTGAGTTTTTCGTTCAGAAAATAATTCTTAAGATAATTGGAACTCTCAGGTGGTAAGGTTCCACTTTGTGTCCACTCGTCCAAGAAGTCATGCAGCTTTTCTATCTGAACAAATAAGTGCTTTGCAGTACGAGTTTCAGGTACTGTTTCTGAAAGTTTGCTTATAGGATTAATTAGATCTTTTGGAGAATAAGTTTCTCCGCACTTTGAACAGTTGTCGCCTGGTTGGTCGAATGTCTTGCAGAACGGGCACGTTCCTCGAACCATTCTATCGGCTAGAAACATTCCTTTCTCCGTGTCATAGAGTTGTTCTATCTCTTTCTCTATCACCATACCAGCCTCATTCAAGGACTCCCATATTTCGTTACAGGTTTCTTTGTTTGCCTCGCTGTTAGTGCTTCCGTAATGATCAAATTCTATGTCGAAACCAGAGAAATCCTCTTGATGTGACTTGGACATTTCTGCAATCAGATCATCTTCAGTTCTACCCTCACTAGCAGCCCGTATCATGATAGCGGTTCCGTGTGTGTCATCAGCACATACGTAAATGGTTCTGTTTCCACGTAATTTCTGAAACCTTACCCAAATATCAGTTTGAATATACTCGACTAAGTGACCGAGATGAATATGACCATTCGCGTAGGGGAGGGCAGATGTTACGAGGATCCTGCGCATTGAAATTGAGATAATATAAAATGTTAGCTGCTTACAGTTTGGTTAATATCGAACTGAAACCCTAACTAGGATAACTGCAAATATCTTCTTCTATTTCAACTTGCTTCCAATACCTATAATTAGTGAGCCGATTCTGGCATCAACTGACTAGATATATACCAAGGGTGATTGTTTTTACTGAGGCTGTGATTGATTGTTTAAAATATCAGGCCATGGCTGAGCTTTCTGCCGTGCTTTAGTTAACCAAGACTGGAATAGTAGATCAATTGTATCTCTCCTGAGTCTTGCTCTAATGCTCTTTTTAATTTCCTGCTCTGCAGGATTTGGCTTTAGGCGTTTTTCGGCGATGTAAATTAATATTCCACTGTCAGTGTCCGTCAGAACTTTACTGAGCTGTCCGGCGGCAATAGCGTCTTTTTCATTAGAAGCAGGCGTTCCAAAAGTTCCCAGAACAGTTTCTCTCAGGAGTCTATTATCGATTTCTGAGCTCGGAGGAGGTGATTTCATATTATAGCTGTACCTCTTGACTGAATGCCCAAGCTTTTCTGCTGCAGTCTTAAAGGTAGGGCCGTCCTTCCTTGATCCGGTTAATTCTTTTTTGGATTTTTCTAGTTTATCTATAATGTTTTTCAAGGCTTGCTCTTCAATCAAATTGTCTTTGAGGATTTGATTAGCTTCATCAGGGGTCATTTGCTCAGGTTCAATTACATTGATTAACTTGATGAACCACAACCCTTCTTCGGTCGTCTCAATCTGAGTTGATTCATTTGCCTCGAATACACCTTTGATGATTTTGGAGTTATCTTTAATTTCCTCTGGCGGGTTGTCTTGTGAGAAGGGAGTTTCAAATTTCTCGTATACGGTCCCAGAGTTTTGACCCGTTGAAGATTGCACATAGCGGATAGCTATCGTTGCAAAGTCAGCATCTTTTGCATCAATTTCCTTTTTAAAATTTTCCAAGGTATTTGAAAACTCTTTAAGTAATTTTCGTTTTTCTTCTGGGCTTAACGTTTTAATTTTTTCTTCAGGACTTACTTGTGCCGGGTCTTTCACCTCTTCGGGACTTACTTGT
>JABSSR010000070.1 GCA_013213965.1 Verrucomicrobiales bacterium
GACGATCAACATCACCATTACCTCCGGTGAAAGTCATTTCCGGTGGATTATCTCCTCCACGACGGTGCACCCGCCAACCATTACCCTCGCCCTTGGCCACAAGGCACTGCCAACTCTTATTGATCGCCTCCGCAGTGTACCAGGCGGATACCGTGAAGCTCTCACCGGCAAAGTCGAATGTATTTTCGTCACCCGATATCACAATGCTCTGGCTACCATTCAGGTAAATGGCTCCATCAAACTTACCGGTCTGAAACTCAATCGGGCCACCTTCCTCAACGCCGTGGTTCTCAGCCTGCGCATCATCAAAGTCTGAGTCCAGTGGCCAGTAAGATACCAGGTTCGTTTCAAAGGCAATTGCCGTAACGACTAACGGATCCGTTCCGTCCTGAATCTCATTGAAGTCAGAAATCCCGTCACCGTCAGTGTCCTTGTTCTCAGGATCGGTTCCGGCAGCGATCTCCTCACCATCAAGAAGCCCGTCACGGTCCGCGTCAGCTTTCAATGGATTGGTCTCGTGCACTTCAATCTCTTCCTTGTCAGTGAGGCCATCCTCATCCGAGTCCGCCATGTCCGGCTTGGTCCTTAGCTCGAACTCTTCAATATTGGTCAGTCCGTCATTGTCCGGATCACCTTCAGGATCATCGACTCCGTACTTCTCTTCCCAGTAATCCGGTAAACCGTCCCCGTCCGCGTCATCGGTACCGGCGACCGCGATCACCAGATTATCAATGAACAGGTCCTCGTTGGCACCGCCTACACGGGCCGAGATAATAAAGTTATGTTCGTCGTTGGCAACGAAGGCCCCGGTGTCCACTTCGCTGAAGTCAGCGTTGGTGGTCAGTCCGGTCGTCGTGAAGGAAGCTCCGTTAGTTGGGTTCCAGCGAATCTCCATGGTTCCGGTTTTCGTTGAGCCGTCCTCGAGGATGATACCGTTAGTGAATGCGAGCTGGCCAAGGTCTGCTCCTCCGGCAAGACCGGAAATATTCACACCCTGCTCAGGGTCACCGTTACTCCAGGTATCAATCTCGAAGGAAACATTCTCAGTCACGCCCGGACGCGTGGCCATTCCTTCCTCAGCTTGTCCCTGGTCACCGAGTGCTGCATCACCGTAGTTGAAGGAGAATCCGTCAGCAGGATCATTTGCTCCGGCTGAATCAAAGACTTCGTAATCAAATGTCGCTGTGAATCCTTCCGTTGAGCCTGCGAGTCCAGGAATAGAGAAGCTTGAGAAGCCGAGTCCCTGTCCGTCGATCGTCAACTGAAGGCGATCGCCTTGAACTGTGTTTGCGGCTCCGAAAATTACTGATCCGTCACCAAGGTCCGTGGTTCCATCTGCAAAACCGTCAAAGTTCTGAGCGTAGTAACCAGGTCTGCTATTAGCATTGGTAGGATCGGTTCCTGCAGTGACCTCGTCACCGTCATTGGTTCCGTCTTCGTCAGTGTCGGCGTTGTCTGGATCAGTTCCAGCAGCAATCTCCTGTGCCGTCGTGAGCCCGTCACCGTCATCATCTGCGTCAGGATCTAAGGTTACTGGGCTAGTTCCTGCAGCGAGGGCTGCGATGTCAGGTACTGAGAGAGCACTGTTCCATATGGCGACCTCATCAATATTTCCTGTAAAATTACAGCAGTCAGATGCACGAAGAATTCCACCGATGGTGGTGGTATCAGGGGTGAATGCGTTAATTGCACTGTAATCAAATTGTTTGTCAAATACACCGTCAATGTAGAGATCAAGGATACCATCGTTATCGACCCAGGCTAC
>JABSSR010000071.1 GCA_013213965.1 Verrucomicrobiales bacterium
AGAAGTTTCTACTAAATAATTAAAGGTGATAAATCTAGGAGTTCCCTAATTTACTTGTTTTGCTTTGCAACCATTTCACCCATCGCGCTTGCGAATGAGTCTCCGAGCCTGACAAAGAAACCGCCACTTCCAAGGTAGTGATAAGGGCGATCACTGCCGACCGTGTCCCACTCATGGTAGTGCTTGGCCCATCCTTTCTGATAGACCTCATTAGAGAATAGCGAATAATCCTTGTAACTCTCGACAGACAAAACGTTGTCCTTAAATTCTGGTGCCTTGGCCGCTTCTCTCTGACCAATTGAGACCTGGTTCTCTCCTACCTTCTCGGCAGTGACTCCGGTCCCCAAGACTCCAATAACAAATGGCATATTGGGCACTTTGTATTCTTTTCGTATGTCTTTGATAAATGCAATCATGTTATTTTTATAGTTATTCCTGAATTCTGGTGAGAACTGATCATTGAATCCCTGAAACCAAACGAATCCGGCAATCTCATGACCCGCGTCCGGGTCATAGTCAGGATGGTTTGCTTTTAAATTTCCAAGTACCTCACGAATCGATTCGTTCATTAAACGGTAATTGAGGCTGGCATTTTTTTTGATCTGTTCTGCCTTGCCTCCAGATTTCTGCTTTTCATCGAGTTGATATTCACCGACTGATGGTGGCCGGAAATCGTAGTTTATAGACTTACCGCCCCATGAAGTTTTAATTAAAAGGATCGGACCATCAATTTTCTCAGCGATCGAGAGACCAAAGCCGAACTCGGGGCCTAACTTTTTACCTCCTCCACCATAACCAACGCCAAGCTTACCAGCTTTCTTGCTGCCATCCGCAATCGAATTGATATAGACCCGGTCAGAGACGACACATGACGAGTTAACCTTCTCCTTAAATGCCTCATGCACATCTTTAAATTTTTTCACCTGTGCTTCGAGCGCCGTCTTTTCGGCCCCTTCAGCCATCGCCTTAATCTTGTCGTTGGAAATTCCGCCAGTTAACTCATCGATCTTTCTTGCCTGATTGAGCTGTCCTTCCAGTGCTTTTTTGGAAAGGCCGCTGCCTTTCTTAAATACCAGTTGGGTGAGCTTCTTGTCTCTGGCATTATCTGAATTGTGCAAGGTGACAATGGTATGAGGATTCGCATGTCCGACCATATTGGACTGCCCCGCGAGGATGAATATTTTTAATTTCTCTTTGGCAATGACTGGAGCAATGATCGAAGGGATCAAAATAGCCAAAGCCAAAATAACAATTTTCTTAAATGGGTTAGTATTCATCAGTAATTTTTTCAGGTTAATGGTTGGAAAATTTTTCTCTTAGAATCGGGTCCCGGATTTCGAATCTCAAAATAATTCTTAGCCTAGTTTAATTTCAGCTTATCCTGAGCCATCACTTATATTAAATCCAGAATTAATTTGGCCAACTGGCTTGGCAGTAATCGTAGATTCTGCTTAATTCTCATCATGCGTATATTGATTCGAGCTTTTGCCTCTCTCTTCTTGTCCCTTTCCGTTATTCAAGCTCAGAAATCATCAAACGGCAGCACCGTCGCTCACCCCAATCTGGTTCTCATCATTGCTGATGATATGGCCTGGGACGATTCATCTCCTTACGGAAATGACTCCATCAGGACACCGAACCTGACACGTCTAGCCAACGAAGGCATGCGTTTTGATAATGCAATTCTGACGATCAGTTCCTGCAGCCCTAGCCGCTCCAGTATCGTGACGGGTCGCTATCCACATCAAACCGATTCAGAAG
>JABSSR010000072.1 GCA_013213965.1 Verrucomicrobiales bacterium
CAATGGACCGGAACGAAACCGCCACCGCCCTCGACGTAGTCCTTTAGGTTTTTCCACTGATTGGGAGTGATTGTTCCATGATTCGCATAGAGTAAAAGTGCATCAAACTTTCCCAGAAATGTGGCGTCACCAAGAGCCTCCTCAACGCTGGTGACATAATCAAAGTAAATCGCATCGCGCCCAAGCCCCTTAGCCAACATCGGATAGTACTTGTTGCTGTTGTGATGTTCGCTGTCGTGACCGAGAAACAGCACACGAATAGCACCCTCTTTCATTTTAGTCTCGATTTCAGTTTTGGGAGAAGCGAGAATAACCAGTGCAAAGGCACTCACGATTGAGGTTATTAGCGGAATATAAAGAGCTCGATTTTTCATAGTGCGTTCTATAATTAAAATATTATTAAAAAAATTACTCAAGAGAGAACTTCAGCTCTAGCGGTCGGTCGTTGTGTTGGATCTATTTGGTTGTTCCATCTGGAATAAGTTAAACCTAGAACGTGCTTGGCACGTCTACTTTGTTCCATAACTGATGCGGTAATTATATTATCGTTTTGTGAATGATTCGTCAGCAATGATACTAACCATCAAATCACGCAATTTATAATCATTCTTCTTTGAAGCTTCTAAAAGACGATTAATCATCTCTGAATCGGCATAATTCATCTCTCTTCCCATCGCATATTCAGAAAGTTTTGTAAGTAAATTCTTGGCAATTTTATCTTTGTCTTCCAGCATCAGTCTTTTAAGACCTTCCATGCCATCGATAGCGCGACCATCACGGTGAACAGCGTCAGACTCGACTTTGGTCGTGTCAACAAACTTGCTAGTGATGCGTTCTTGCTTCACCACTTTACCATCTTTCTTCTCTTCGGGTATTTTGGTCACGACAAACTTCTGGTAAGTCTCGCGATAGCGACCCAAAACATCAAAGCCTTCCATGGCCAAACCAAAGGGGTCCATCTTGCTATGGCAGGAGGCACAGTTCGGGTCTTTACGGTGCTCATTAATATTGTCTTTAATTGTAAATGTTTCCGTGGGAGCGTTGAGAACTCCTACTTCAAGATTGGCAGGGACTGTTAATTTGTGTCCATAGATATTTTTAGCCACCCAGGCACCCCGATAAAAAGGGTTAGTGAATTCGCCGTTAGTATTCATCATCAAAATACCAGCCTGTGTTAGAAGGCCACCACGACGGGACTCTTTATCAAGCATGACTTTTCGAAAGTCCCTTGGACGCAGTAACTTTCCGTCATGGTCTTTTTGATCAGATCCTTTTTGCAATTTCTCTTCTTCAGGAAGTTTCAATTCATAAATTTGATTCAACGGTCTATTGATCACAACAAAATCAGAATCAATGAAATTCAGAAGACTTAAATTCTCATTCAAGATCACCTTAAGAAACTCAATACCTTCCTGCATCAAGAACGGTTTCAGTTGTGAAATTTTTGCGCCGCGCCTGTCTCCAAACGTATGCGTAAGGATGTCATCGTGCGGATTGACGATATCGATTTTATTAAGTTCGAGCCACTGCTCTGTGAAATTAGCAAAGAAACGTTGAGCTTTAGGGTCTTGCAGCATCCTTAAAGCTTCAGCAGTACGAACGCTTGAATCCTTCAACTTCCCTTCAGAAGCCAGCTTAATCAAACGGTCGTCGGGAAGCGAATTCCACAAAAAGTAAGACAACCTTGACGCAATCACATAATCATCAAGATTTAGAGAATCACCTTCGTACTTATACAAAAAATTTGGTGAGCAGAGCATGGACGTCAAGGCCGCTTGCACGGCATTGAAGACATTTTCATCAGTTTCATATCTCTTTTTTGCGATATCGAAATATCGCTTCAATTCCCCGTCACTCACAGGTCTGCGGAAGAGTTTAATGGCTAGTTTTCTAATGAATTGCTGGTATTTCTCGTGCGGATCGTTGCCCTTCAGGCCTTCATAGTATGTTTGGTAAAAATCGGTTTTTGGTGGCCAACTTTCATAGAAGGGGCCGGTAACTTCAGCCGAGATGAAGTGCAAGCTCGTCCTTGGCGCTTCGGATAGCTTCTTATCTTTCGGTAGCGGAGGTATACGCTCGAGCTTGCTCAGATCCTTAGGCAACGGATAAAAATAATTGTGACTATAAAGGGTAAGATTATGCCCTGACTCCAAATAGACCCGCGCTGTATCGCTTAATAAAAACTCATGGGTGCTGAGTGGTTCTTTACTGACCTTAGGGTTTATATTGGTTGTGATTCTCAACCGTTCATTTTCTTTACCCAGGTCAACCTTGAAATTGAAATCACGTTCCTCGAACTTAATGGAACGATCATAAAACGTGAAATGCCCATTGATCTTCACATCGTAGTAGCCTGGCAACCTCACATCATACGCGAATCCAACTCCCCGAGAATAATCTTTGTAATAAAACCCCTCTGTAGTCAAACCGTCATTAGTATCCTCATAGTACGCAAATCCTTTGCTACCTAATCTGCGCACCTTAGTATTTTTATACGTATAAACGGTTGTAGAAGGTCCGGGGATGCCTCCCACGACCTTCTCGGCTATTCCAGAGGCAACTCGAAAATAGCTATCCATAGCATAGGGTGACATAACAAGTTTATCGCCTTCATTGTCAAAGCCATCTCTGGTATTATCTACAGGCAAGTAGTTTCTGACTTCTAACTTGGTGAAAAAAGCATCGTTAATCGTGTTCTCATATTCCGCGCTATTCAAACGCGTGAGAACGCCGGGCAACTTTGATTTGATTGTCAGGTACTGTTTGGCCAGGAGCGCTTCATAAACTGCCCTCTCCTTAGTTGAAAGTTTCTTCTCAGCTTTCCGGGGTGGCATTTCCTTTTCTTTCAAAACCGTTAAAAGGTCATTTAGTAATTCTTGATCGTTCCAGTCTTTGCCAGAGAACTGTTCCAAATTGTGATCGCCCTCGCTCTTTTTATTGCCATGGCAGCTAATGCAATGGGTTGTTAAGAAGGTTTTACTGGGGCCGAACTCCGTATTGTTTTCAAC
>JABSSR010000073.1 GCA_013213965.1 Verrucomicrobiales bacterium
CACATTGACACCTTTGATCCCAAGCCCAAGCTCAGGGATCTGCACCTCAAGAAGTTCAAACGGCAGAGCAAGTTTCTCTCCGCGATGGGTTCTGGTGAGCGTTATTATGTGCAGAGCCCGTTTAATTTTGTGAGGGCCGGTAAGAGTGGCATTGAAATGTGCGAGCACTGGCAGCACCTGGCCGGGATCGCTGATGAGCTTTGTGTGTATCGTGGCTGTAAGGCCGAGTCGATCAATCATCCCACTGCCAATTATCATATGAATACTGGTAACCGATTCGGTGGTGATCCCGCGATCGGTTCCTGGGTAACTTACGGGCTGGGTACAGAGAACCAGGACCTGCCGGGCTACGTGGTCCTGCCCGAGGTGGCCTATCCTCAGGGAGGAGCGGCGAACTGGTCGAATGGATTTTTGCCTCCACATTTCCAGGGGACCACTCTTCGAGCGAAAGGTTCACCGATCCTTGACTTGCATCCACCAAAGGGCGTCACACGTGCGGCTCAGCGCAGTAGCCTTGATTTGCTTGCCGGTCTTAATTCCCTGCACGCTGAGCGTTACCCAGGCCATGAGGAATTGACCGCGCGCATGGAGAGCTATGAGTTGGCCTACCGCATGCAGATGGAGGTGCCCGGGATCCTTGACCTCGGCAAGGAGAAGCAGTCTACCCGCGAAGCGTACGGTCTGGATGACCAGCGGACCGGGGAATTTGGGCGAAGGCTACTACTGGCTAGGCGCTTAGTTGAAAGGGGTGTGCGCTTCGTGCAGGTGTATACGGCTGGTTGGGATTCGCATGATTATATTAACCGTTCTCACCGTGAGCGAATCCGTTCTGTTGATAAACCCATCGCTTCACTGATCAAGGATCTTAAGGAGAGGGGCCTCCTGGATGAAACTTTGATTGTCTGGTGCGGTGAATTTGGCCGGACCCCTGATAACGGTAAGCGTAGTGGTGGAGAGCGTCTCGGACGTGATCATAATAAAAATGCCATGGCCGTCTGGATGGCCGGGGGTGGAGTCAATGCTGGTCACGTGGTCGGCGCCACGGATGAGATTGGGGAAAATGCAGCCGAGATCGTTCACCCGATCCGTGACCTACATGTAACTATCCTTAGGCTACTGGGACTGGATGACAATAAGCTTACTTACTTCCATGGTGGGAGATTCAAGCAACTTTCCCAGACCGGCGGCGAGGTCATAAGTCAATTAATAGGCTAACATTTTAATATGGATGACTTATCTATTTTTCTCTCAATAATAATTTAATCGAAGGGAAAAATAAATCTAAGCAATCTTCATTGCCTTAAAAATCTCTTTATGGTTAAGATGTCTAAGCCTTATTAGTTGGGCCTTACTCTATTACAGAAGAAAGTTAATGACCCCTTTTCTACTACTCGCACTCGGAATGGCCATTGTCCTCTTACTGGTCATCTGGCTTAAACTTCACCCTTTCCTCGCACTGACCTTTGCCGCGGTCGTGGTTTCTTTTTCGACTCCGCAGTCCTCACTTGATAATTATGCCGAGAATCATACCCGGTCCCAGATCGAGCGGGACAAGATGACCGAACCGAAGGCCACTCAGTTCAAGGAGGACTTTGCAAAGCTCTCACCAATGAAGAGGGTCGTGAGTGAGTTCGGAGGCGGTTGCGCCAAGGTCGGTCTGATCATTGCTTTCGCGGCTCTGATAGGAAAGTGCATGCTCGAGTCGGGGGCTGCCTCGAGAGTCGTTCTTTTAGCTATTTCACTTTTCGGTGAGAAGCGTGCCGGGCTGGCCTTCCTCTGTTCAGGATTCATTTTGGCAGTACCGGTATTTTTTGACACGGTCTTCTATCTGCTCATACCGATTGCGATCGCCATGGCTCACAGGACCGGCGGTAATTATTTATTCTATGTTCTCTGCATTGTGGCCGGCGGCACGATGGCCCATTCGCTGGTCCCACCGACACCGGGCCCTCTTCTGGTCGCTGAGGAGATAGGAGTTGATATCGGAGCAATGATGATTGGGGGACTCGGTATCGGAATCTTCACCGTGACATTTGGTTATCTTTATGCTCGTCGTGCCTCCCGTAAGTTTAAACTGAGCCCTCCCGAAGTTCCCGACACCGTGCATTTTGATACTGAGAAGCTGCCCTCGGCTATGATGTCTTTGTTGCCCGTCCTATTACCGGTAATTCTGGTGACCGGAGGGACATTGCATGGGATTCTGAAGCCCGATGGATGGGAAATATTCAAAGTCCTCGGTGACAAGAATCTGGCCCTTGGAATTTCTGCTCTGGTCGCTTTCCTCGTCTTGTATAAGAGCTGTTCGGGGGACAAGGAAAAGTTGAGAAGTTCTTCTTCTGATGCCTTTTCATCCGGTGCTGTCATTGTCATTATCACTGCTGCAGGCGCTGCTTTCGGCGGTGTCTTAAAGCAGACTGATATCGCGACATCAATCGGATCGATCGATGGGAGTCAGGCACTCGCTTTGCCGGTCTGTTTTTTGATCACGGCCC
>JABSSR010000074.1 GCA_013213965.1 Verrucomicrobiales bacterium
AAAGATAAAAGCGAGCGTTGAGTTCAGATTTTCACAGAGGATCGGTGATACGACCACGGCACATGAGACGGGTATCTTCCTATATTCCAGTGGTGATCCCGGGGGGAAGCGCAAGAATGAGTATATCCATTTCCAGGCATTGCTCGTGAAAAGAAAGGGAAAGTGGAAAATTATGATGGAGTATCAGAAGTCCAAGGCCAGTCAGGCCGAGTGGAATGAACTGGTAGTGAAATGATCTGGAGGAATCAAGGAACATGGGGAAAAAGTGTTTTTTAAAAAAGAAAATCAAAGAGACACATAAGCCATGTCTTGACTTAAATTAGAAGCTCATAATAATGGGAATTTATAATCACTAATATCCAGATAATAAGACCATGAATGTATCGATCCTTTATTGAGGAATGTGAAACTACAAGCCCCAGGCCGTCAGTTTGACGGACGAGATCAAGGAGGGGTTTGCAGAAGCAAGCGTTGAAATTATTGAAGGAAGTGGCGGAGTCTTTGAGGTCACCGTTGACGGTTCACTCATTTATTCAAAGAAGGAGACGGGACGGTTTCCTGAGAAGGGGGAAGTGGTCAAATTAATTTAAAAAGATCCGTCCCACTTCCTTTCGTAAATAAACCCCACTTAGAAGGAAGGGGACGGTAAGTCTCAGCAAGTTCCACATGTACGAGGTGAGACAATAATATAACTACCCGTGAGCGGTATATATTAGCATAAATAAACAACAAAAATTATTTCACGTAACATTCACATAATAAATGTCAGTGTTTTTCGGCGCATTTCTATAACTCGCTCATTTTGTGCCTATTTTATAACCTAGGTATTTTCCCATCTAATTTAATTGGTTCATGTCTATCCAAGATTCTGAAGAAGATCCAATTGAGTATCCAATCACTTCAGAGATTGATTTACACACTTTTCGTCCTAATGAGGTCAGTTCACTTCTTAGGGAATATATTAAAGAATGCAGGGAGAGAGAAATTTTTGAGATTCGGGTCGTTCATGGCAAAGGGACAGGAACTTTGCGTGAAGGAGTGCATCGACTTTTGGATCAGATGCATAACGAAGTTCTTAGTTATCGATCAGGAGATGAAACGAGTGGGAGTTGGGGAGCAACATTGGTAACGCTCAATAGATTATGATTTGATCATTAGATAAAACTTGTTACTTAATGATCTATTTAATATTTTTACGTTAAATGGGTCATGAGGAATTTAATTCTTATCAGTACAATTGTTTTTTGGTTTTTCTCTAATGATAATGTTCATGCCGGCCTCTTCGAGGCAGAACCTACCGGATCGACTTATGAATTGCTAGTCGAAGCTAAGGGGGGTAGTTCCTGGACCGTTGAGAGTCTGGTTCCCTGGATTACCATTAACGGGTCAAATACTGGTAACGGTTCTCGTAACGTTTCCTATACTGTCAGGAGTAACGATTCGTCCAGAGTCCGGAGCGGACAGATACGGATTTCCTATTCGGTTGGACAAGCTCCTGCCTGGGTCATTAGCACGGTCGATAGTGTGGGAATGGTTGGAACAGAGAATTCTCTTAAATTCGGTTCTAACGGCCAACCTGCCATCTCTTATTATGATGCTACTAATAAGGACTTGAAATATGCCTCCTATGATGGAACGCGATGGAACCTGACAACTGTTGATAGTTCCGGTTCGG
>JABSSR010000075.1 GCA_013213965.1 Verrucomicrobiales bacterium
CGGCATCATGGATTGATGACTGGTGGCCCGCTTGGCAACTTCGGCACCCGGGAACTTCATCACGGTTCCGGTGATCATCCTCAATTCCACAGTGTCACCGTCCTTTTCGATAAAGCCGGTGTGGTTGGCGCCATCCTTCATGGTCAGTGTGGTGGGATAAAAATTGGGCGAGACGAAACGATTCGGGAGGAGGATTGATTCCGCGAGGTATTGAGGGGAGAAGCGTGTATGCACGTTTACCAGCGAGGGGCCGATGCCCCCGCCCTTGCCGTCGTCAGGAGCTAGGTGGCAGGCGATGCAGCCACGGGCTGTGAACAGTTTCTTGCCGGCTGCCGCCTTCCCTTTTTGGTAGGTGGTGTTCCAGTCCATTTCGGCGAATGCCGGGGGAATCTTTTCGTTGCTGGATAAGTTAGCGGGCTTCAAGGCTCGCAAAGCTTCCTTCTGGGCGCGAGCATTCACAGATGCCTTCGATTTGGATCCCAGATCGACATCGGCGCTCTTGAGGATCGTCAGTATTTTGGAGTCAATATCGGTGTTTTTTAGAAAGAACAATTGAACCGCAGCAGGCAGTTGCACGCTCAGCGACGGGTCATCCAAGGCCTTAGCGAGAAGAGCGAAATGCGGGGCGACCTCCTTCCTATTGCTTTCGTCCTTCCACCACTCAGACGGCATGTAAATGAAGATCGGTTTGCCAAGGTCGGTCAGCTTGATCGGGCCGTCAGCCTGCGCGAAGGTCATTTGATTTTCGCGTGCCAATTCACGAACCTTAGGAAAGTTGGTGGTGGACTCGATGACATGCCAGATATGGAAACCGGCGGCATTCACGGCTCCCTGGCGAACGGTCTCCGATTTATCAGCGGCCCACTGGTTCAGTTCGGCAATCGAGGCACGATGTGCAAGCAGTTGAGCAGCGCACTGGCGGACGAAAGCATCGGGATTGGCGGCGAGGCGGGCGATGGACTTCGGAAGCTTCATGTCCGGGTGAGCATGGAGGTATTCCATGAGGGCGTGCTGCACACGCGGTGAGGTGGCTTTAGCCAGTAACTTCTCCACCTCAAGAGGGTTAAACCTCGAGGGGAACTCAGCCATTACCCTTATTGCCAGTTCACTGGCTTTGTCCCCACCGCCCGCGAGTGCCTGGATACGGTTCATGGATGCCTCATCCCCGTGGACCGCAGCGAGGTAGATCAAGCTACTGAAGGTTTCGGCGGAGGGCGATGTTTTTAGAAAATGCCCGACTGCTTGTTTGAGGGCGGGACCGCGGCGGCGCAGAATTTCCTGATGTGCCTTGTAGCGTACAGTCCATGAATGATCGAGCAACCCGACTAGGTCGGACTTGCTGAGGTCACCACTTGCCGCAGGGGCCTTGGGTGAGATCAACAACAGATCGGTTTGGCGCACCGGGGAACCCTCATTGCCTTGCATGTAGCAGACAGACACGACCATGCGTCCATCGTTTAACGGCGTGATGGAAACCGGTCGGCGCAAACCGTCGCCGCGGAGAAAGAAATCGGTGGGCGCGACAAACCCGGCGCCGTTGGCCGCTATCGAATGCCGGCTAACCGTGCGGTTCCCCCAGTTGGCGACCAGCACAGCACCCTCATACCAGCACTGTCCGACGGGAACGTCCAGTTCCAGGTTGACCACCGGCAGCAAGTCCCGCCGCTTCGGACTTTGACGGGCCGACCATCCCCGAACCCAGCCGTGCCACGAATGACGCGGGGCATAAACCAGCTTGCCTGGCGACGCAGCGGCACCCTCCTGGTCATTGTCATTGGCGAACAAACGCCAGTCCGGGTCGAAGGATATCCCGCAGCTGTTACGTAAGCCACTGGAGTGAACGGTTAGGGAGTGGTCCTTGAGTCGATAGCGAAAAATGGCCCCTACCCCGGTATACGGCATTGGTTTGTTGTTCGGCCCGACGTAAAAAACCCAATGCCACAAGTGGTCGGGCCGCGAGCGATCCCAGTGCATGTGCGGTTGCGGATCTCCCATGGACAGGAACAGGTCACCGGTTGGCCCGAATTCCATGCCATGAAGTCCTTGATGGTAGTGACCCTGAGGCATTCCCCATAATATTTTTTCAGGTTTCAGGTTGTTGCGCCGGGTGACGGCGTCACGTATGCGGTAGAGAGCCGTATTCGTCAGGACAAAGAGGTCATTGCCGTAGACCTCGAGATCATAGAGCCAGGAGTCCTTGGGAAAACGGAATAACTCCCGGCGCGGGCCAAAGCCACCATCCGCCGTTGGCTCGTAAACATACAACGCCTCGCGGCAACCGACGAACAGACGCCCGGATAGGTCCATCGTTTGGCTGATAAAGAACTCCTTTTCATCACTGTCAAGAAACTCAACGCGCAACGATTTGTCGGCCAGGTGAATGCCGGGCACCTCGCCGGAGGCCGTGATGGCGAGAAGATAAAGGCAAAGAGAGTACGAAAAACAGCGCATTATTGGGCGATTATTACTGCTGACTTAGTTGAAGACTAGGATTGTCTTGTATTATTTTCCGGTCGATGGGGTTGTGTTTGTCCAGCTCGGCATCAACCCGTCCGGTATTTAATTCGTAGGCGCCGCAGGTACGCTTGATGCCGGGGTAACTGACGATGTTGCAAACCGGGTAGATGCCGGTGATGCACCGCACCTTTTCCGTGTTCTGCTGCGACACTTAGTGTTTTAGCTTTGGGAAGTTAATTCTTGGGTTCGTTTTCTTTAGAACCTATTAGCTTTTTAAACTCCTGGAGCGGCGGATTAGGACCGAGGTATTTTTTACCGCCCTGATAACTGTGTGCCAAGATCAGGCCTCGACTATC
>JABSSR010000076.1 GCA_013213965.1 Verrucomicrobiales bacterium
ATCAACGTAAACCTCCGCGATATTAATTTTACCCGGACGCCGCTAACGGATAGAAGATATGGTGGCGTGATCACAACAGGAGCAGTGATGGTGATGACATCGGGGCCATTTCGATCCTTGCCCATCACGCGAGGCTCTTGGGTCTCTTCGGTTATTTTCAATGATCCTCCCGAGCCTCCACCCGACGATGTGCCCGACTTGAAGGCGGACGACACCACGCTTAAAGAGCAAGGTCTGACCGTGAGGCAAAAGCTAAATCAACACAGTGAAGACTCCCGATGTGCGGGCTGCCATCAAAAGATTGACCCCTTGGGGTTTGCTTTGGAAAATTACGATTTGCTAGGACGCTGGAGAGATAACTACCGGACCGGGATAAAGGTGGATGCCAGTGGTAAATTGTTTGGAAAACATTCTTTTAAAGACGTTGTTGGCTTTAAGGATGCGGTTCTCGCTGAAAAGGATCTGTTTGCCAATGCTTTCATTAGGCATTTACTTTCATATAGTCTGGGGAGAGAGTTGACATTGATAGACCGTATTGCAGCAAATGAAATTACTAAAGCGAGTGAGAAGGATAATTATAAATTAAGAGACATTATCAGACACACGGTGCTTCACCCAACATTTAATCAAAAGAGAAAATGATGAAACATATTGATAGACGCAAATTCTTGTTTGGTGCAGGAGGCAGTATAATGGCTCTTCCTTGGTTGGAGATGAATGCAGAGGAGCCGGTAACTAAAAAGTTAAAGGAGCCCTCACTACGCTTCGCTTCATTTTATTCGCCGATGGGTTTTGTGAGGGATCATTTTTTCCCTGAGAATGTCAATCAAGATTTTTTATCAATGCCCACTTTAAAACCGCTGCAGAGCGTGGGCGAAAAAGTCACTATGATCACGGGCTTGTCACGGGTCAATGTGAGAGGGGTTGATGTGCATAATCAGTGCAGTTCATGTTACCTTTCGTCAGCCAATCCTAATGCTGATTTTGAGTCGCCCTATCCAATGGACAGGACCTTGGATCACCTGATTGCAGATAAGGTAAGTCATCGAACACCCATTCGGTCCTTGGAACTGAATTGTAATACATTTAAAGATCTCAAAGAATCGATCTATTTGGATAATATCTCCTGGTACGGCCCCGAGCATGTGGCAACGACGATGAAAGATCCTCGTCAAGTTTACAAAACTCTGTTTCATACAGGGAAATCAAACAAGGATATTACAGACTTAATTTTGGAAGATGCAGCTAACTTTGATAGAAAGCTGAGTCGTCATGATAAAAATAAGATGGATGAGTACTTTACATCTGTAAGAGAAATTGAAAAACAGATTGATAAGCTAAGAAAGTACTACGCCATTCATGAAAGAGCGGACATGAAAGAACCGGATGATGAGCCTATGACACGTGGAGAGTACATACGTATGATGGGTAAATTACTTGTACTGGCATTTCAAGGAGACCTTACACATGTTGCGACGATGATGCTTGCACCTGAAAGATGGGGAACGCCGCAGCGATTCCATGAATTGAATTTCACCAAATCACATCATGGACTTACCCATTCGCAAGACAGAGAAGACGTAAAGAAGAGTCTTTCGCGAGTGGACAGTTTTTATGTGGAGTTATTTGCTGAAGTGTTGGAGCAGTTGGATACTATCAAAGAGGGAGAGGGAACTCTTCTAGATCACTCTATGATTACTTTGGGTTCAGGATTGGGAGATGGAAAAGACCACACCATGGATGAGCTTCCCATTATTGTAGCAGGTTCTGCCAACGGCAGAATCAAGACAGGCCGCATCCTTAATTGTCCTGAAAAAACACCACTGGCTAATTTGTGGCTTTCGCAAGCTCAGTTAATGGGTACAGGTATGGAACAATTTGCTGATAGTACTGGACCTTTGAAAGGCTTGCTCGCCTAAGCGATAGTAGTTTCCTTTACCACTCCACTCCCTCGGGGG
>JABSSR010000077.1 GCA_013213965.1 Verrucomicrobiales bacterium
AAAATAGATTTTCTAAAAAAATCCCTCACTCGTTGTCAGCCTCTACCACCTCCTTGAGACGTTCAGCAAGATCAGGGACGGCCGAGAAAGTGCGGTTCCAGTTCGGGATCTGTCTCCCCTCATAACCTTCGGTAGCAAAGACCTGAATCGCGTTATTCAGTGACGTGCTGAAAGCTTCCACAGCTTCGGCCTCTTCGTGGCGATAATAATTGAGGCCATTCACAGTCGAATCATCATGGTAGCGCTGGATCAGTTCCTTGGCGATTCGCTCATAGGTTAGTCGGAGAGATTTGAGTGAACCTGCATCCATTACAACCCCCTCCGAGGTAATGCTTGAGAAAAGACTCAGAGCGATCTCTCTTGCCATTTTCATGAGTCCCTTATCCACTGTCGGTTCCGGGTCATCATGCTGGTGACCCAGGTGCTGATGCTTGTGTTCAAAGTTCGACCCGAGGTCAACCTGACAAATTCCTTTCACGGTCGTGTTATGATAAACCTCGACGAGCATCCCCACTTCAAGGCCCCAGTCACCGGGCATGCGAACTCTCCTGGCGAGGTCCGTTGAGATGGAAAATTCTCCAGACAATGGGTAACGGAAACCTTCCAGATAATCGAGCATCCTCAGATTTCCATAGACCTTAATGAGAGCTCTGAGCAGAGGAATTACAAAGAGCCTGGTAACGCGACCATACATCCGGTCACTGACTCTCCCGTAGTAACTCTTGCAGTAATCATACTCGAGCTCGGGATGAACCGTCGGTAAGCAAAGCCGTACAAGCATTTCACGATGATAGGAAAGAATATCAGAGTCATGCATTGCAATGATGCCGGCATTTCCCCTCGCAAGAATAAAACCATAAGCCATCCAGACATTACAACCCTTACCGGGAAGGTATTCTGTGATCTGAGCCTCTTTTAATTCATTGTAAATTTCACTTACTCGGGGCCCGTCGTTCCAGATGATAAAGTGCTTCTGGGGGAGTCTTGAAAAGAATTCCTTCGCCTTCTTGAACTGGTCAGAGTCCATCCGGTTCATGGAAATGACCACCTCATTAATGAATTCAACTTTCTCTAAGTGGTCCAGGATACCGGGAAGGGCCGGCCCCTCCACCTCTGAATACAGTGCAGGCATGACCAGGGTAATTGGTTTATCCTTAGTGTATCTTTTCAGCTGTTCCTGCTGATCATCAAAGCTCGGATCAGCTAACTGATGGAGAGTTGTCACCAACCGGTGCTGGTAAAAGTCAGACACTTACAATGATTTTAGATTACACAAAATGAATAGGAATATTCTTTAGTAATCATTTTCCGTGCCAGAGTCATCCACTATTTCAGGATCATCCTCTTCCGGGCTCAAAATTTCATCCTCTATTCCTTTCCTTAACCTTTTCCCTATAAAGGGTCGGGCCAGACCATAAAGAGCATAAATGACGAGAAGAAGAGCCGGCATCCACTGATAATTGTAAATGGTAAGCATCAGAACAACGATCGCCCCGACTACCCACGGGAGGGGCCTCTGAGTCTTCCACGTTACTTTTTTAAAGCTCGGATATTTAATCGAACTGATCATCAGATAAGACAAGAAAAGCATCAGTATCAGGAAGACAATCCTCAGACGGCTGAGATCCTTTTCACTTTCTGCAACCCATAACACGAACAGTGTCAAAGCACTGATAAGACCGGCAGCTGCCGGTATTGGAAAGCCTTTGAAATGACCCCTAGATTCTTCACCATATACGGCGATGCAATTAAATCTCGCTAATCGCATTCCTCCACAGACAAGATAAATCGAAGCAACTATGATCGGGAACGGAAAGCTACCGGAAAACTCATTCATGATAACACTTTGGACGAGCAGAGCCGGAGCAACACCGAAAGAAACGATATCGGCAATAGAATCAAATTCTTTACCGAATGGACTGTCCTGGCCTCCGAGCCTGGCTAACCTACCGTCAAGAACATCGAAAAGACAACCTGCCAAGATGAACCATATCGCCCTCTCAAAAAGATGCCTTGACTCATCAAGGTTACGTACTCCGTCATTATAAATAGCATTAATGATGCTAATGATGGCTAAAAAACCACAAACCAGGTTACCTGCCGTCATAAGGTTAGGCAGAAGATATATTTTCGGGTCGTATTCTTCCTCTTCTTTCACCGCTTAATTGCAATCATTT
>JABSSR010000078.1 GCA_013213965.1 Verrucomicrobiales bacterium
CCGTTTCCTCTGATGAAGGTGAAACCGTTTCCTCTGATGAAGGTGAAACCGTTTCCTCTGATTGAGATGGAAGCACTTCTTCCTCTTCGGACAGATCCAATTTAGAATCTAATTTCCCAAAAATTGCCCGTAGATAAAGAGAATCGTAATCAATGAAACTAACATCCGCTTCAAAGTCCTGACCAGAATCATAGGACTCGACTAGAGTATTATCTTCTGGAGCAAATAATATAGTCACTTCAACGTCCCAATTCTCAGCATTGCAAATCACCTTATACCCTTCGTTATAGGTCACATCCTTCTGAGAGCCAAAGGATCGTTCAGAGGATACAAAACTGAGGCTCAAGGGGAAAACAACATCCTTGTAAGGTTCAAATAATGCCTCGACTTCATTGCTGAGGAGCCTCTTCTCGGTCAGCTCCTTCAAGGCCTTCATAAGTTCACTCTTTTTTTCCATAACTAATGACTAACAAATTGATAATTAACTATAAAACAAAGTACTCGCTTCATTAGAACGACTCCATTCTATTATTTTATATTTTTGGCCCTAAGATATACCCCCACCACCACTAAAATTAGACCTACAAAAAATGCACCTGCCCCTTCACCTTCAAAGATCCTCGAGCATCCGTTCAAGCAAAAAATCAAGCCCACACCAATTAATATGGGCGCGACCACATTTTTAAATTCCCTTTCAGCGACGTCCTCGTACGTGGAACGACCATCATCCTGATCGGACCCTTGACCCGGGTTAACGGAAATTGCTCTACGAAAAGAAAGAGTCCTCTTTTTTTTCTTTGATTCTGACGAAGTGTCCTGCTTCCGATTCTGAACTTCTACAGTGACATTATCAGATCGTTGAGGCGCCTCAATTTCCGGTTCAGTGTCGATGCAATCAGCAGGGTCCTCATTTCCATCTATTGCAGGGCCATCCGATACCGAACCAGTTAGTTCTTTATCAATCTTATTTATATCTTTTCCATCTTGTTCAGTCACGGAACCGACCTTGCCAATAATAATACGCTGGTACAGAGAATCATAATCAAGGTAACGGACAATTAACTCAAAACAGTCTCCCTCATTCTGTTTTTCAATCATATCATTGTCCTCAGACTCAAATAGTACGGCACATTCGATGTCCAGATCTATAACCTTACAAATGACCGTTTGCCCCCCATCATAGATCGGGTCCTTTTGCTTTCCAAAGGACCTGGAATGTGAAATGAATCCAAGTCTCAAAGGGAAAACTAATTCCTCGAGTGGTGCAAGTAGTGCCGTCACCTCGGAACTCAGAAGTCTCTTCTCCTTGATTTGCTGCAAGGACTTTATGAATTCATCTTTACCCGACATCACTAACAAAAAAACTTTTTATTACTAAATAAATAGTAAAGCGTTCAAGGGGACGAGTCTGTTATAAAATAATCATTATTTTATAACACTTAAGATGATCACTTAGTCCTGAACAGAAAATCTATAAAACTTCTTACCTTCGGACAGAATTATTTTCCTGGTGAAAACGTCTCCGACAGGATCCCATGTCACGAGATCCTCACTTTCCTCCAAACGCAAAGTGAGAGTTAATTCTCCGGTCACGGGATCTGCTTCGATCATGACCGAACTGACCCGGCCCCCTTGGGTCTGACCTGGATCGACTACATTTAAGAGCTCTTCAATTTTTTCTTCGAGGGCACTGATCTTCGTTTCGGCCACTGACCAGGGAACGATCCTTTCTCCACCAGCGACATACCCATTAATGTACTCATAACCATCAGGAAGGATGATACCGTCAAGGACCGCGTCCTTAAATTCAACACTGTCAAGACCAGTCGATCCGGTCAGATTCACGTTAGTGAGATTGCTCTTGGTGAAA
>JABSSR010000079.1 GCA_013213965.1 Verrucomicrobiales bacterium
AGTAAGACGCGCATATTTATAGTTTTAGATATGGACACAAAAAAATCGAGTCTTTTCCTGATTGGGATTAAATCGAGAATTAGAAATAGGATAATTTTTATTCTCGTGAGAAGAGAAAATTTCCAATCCATGCTCCGGTCAGTGCACCTCCACAAGGTGCAAGAACATAGACTGTGAGCCAACCGATACCGTTATGGGAGAATGGTACTGTTCCCCAACCAGCAATGGCTGAGAAGAATCGAGGAGCAAGGTCCCTAGCAGGATTGAATCCTGCTTGTGTTAGTGGGGCAAAAACACAGATCAAAGTCGTCAGTGTCATTCCGATAGCGACTGGGGTCATTGGACCGGGACCTGATTTATTTTCCTTAGCCGTGAACCCGAAAATCACAAGAGCCAATAAGAGCGTGCCTAAAAATTCCGCACAAATGGCATTTATATGTGAAACAGATTCGGGGTAATATTCTCCAAAGATTCTGGCAGTGGCAACACTCGCAGCATCTCCTCTTGTGATGTGTCTTGATTCCTCGAAAGCGCTGATCTGGCTTTCAAAGAGAAAGAAAACTGCCGATGCTGCAATGAATGCTCCAAGCAATTGGGCTGCAAAGTAACCTGGGATCCGGCGCTTAGGAAAGTCTGTCTGGAATGCGAACGCGAGTGTGATGGCTGGATTAAAGTGAGCTCCACTGTGGTGGGTCGTTAAATAGATTGCGCAGGCAAGGCCCAGTCCCCACACCGCTGCTATTTGAAAAATTCCTTCCGTTGCATCAGTGGTCACGGAACCGGCAACAATGCCCAGTCCTAAGAAGACCATGATAAAGGTTCCAATGACTTCGCTGGCAAACCACTTCGGCATACTTATTTATGATTTCTGTTAATAATTATTCTGTACGTGCTGATCGTATCCCTGCCGCGTAAGCTTCGAATACCAGTTTAATTTCGTCTCGGATCTGTCGGAACACTTCCATGGTTTCATCTTCACTGCCCTCAGCATGAGCCGGATCTTCAAATCCCCAGTGATATCGCTGGACCTGACCAGGGTAGGTCGGACAGGCCTGATCTGCATTACCGCAGACCGTGATGACCGTGTGGATTTGCTGTTCTAGAAAGTCATTCATGTGCTTCGAAGTATGATCGGATATATCAATTCCGATCTCTTCGAGTGATGCTATTGCCTTCGGATGCACGTATCCGGAAGGATCTGATCCTGCGCTTGCTACTTCAATGAGGTCTGATGCGACATTGCGCAAGATACCTTCAGCCATATGGCTACGGCACGAGTTTCCGGTACATAAGATGAGCACTGTAGGTTTTTGCATAGACGATAAATTAGTTAGTGGAAGGACAGCACGCAGCTGATGTGTCCATCTCATGGAGATGCTTTAGATCAGTTCTGAAAGTGGGATCTTCACTGGTCAGATCCTGTAAACATTTAAGATTATTTTCGAGGATAGGATTTACCTCCTTTGTGATACGGTAAATCATCCAGTTTGCTCGCCTCTCAGATTCGACCAGGCCATGGGACTTTAGGTACGCAAGGTGCTTCGACACCTTGACCTGGGTCTCTCCCAATATTTCCTGTAGATGGCAGACGCAAAGAGCTCCATCACTTAAAAGGTTGAGGATTCTTAAGCGGGTCTTATCGCAAAGGCAGCGATAAACTTGGCACAACTCATCAGAGTTCATCCAGTAATATTCCTATATAAGTATATACCTGTAAAGGAATATTATTCCTCCTAATAGCCGAATAATAGGTTTAAAGGTTCCTGCCGCATCATATGCTCAACCCTTACCTCGGTGTTTCTTAACCCAGGCAGGGTACTCGACCTTCAGAAGATTCTCTGGCCAGCGGCCTCCAATCCATAAGTGGC
>JABSSR010000008.1 GCA_013213965.1 Verrucomicrobiales bacterium
CATTCACTTTGGTTGGAACGCTGAGTACGTCTGATTCAGATTCTGAAAGTCATAGTTACCGTTTGTTGGCCGAAACTGAATCAGTTCCTTCCGAGCTGATTGTTTTTTCAGACGAATGGATATACCTCGATGATGGATTTGACCAGGGCATTGCCTGGCGTGAAATTGAATTTGATGATGGAGATTGGTTAAGTGGTGATTCGCCACTAGGATATGGAACTTTCGGAAGCGATACTCCGACCACGATTGTGAGCTTCGGGGATGATTCTAGTAATAAGATTCCCACGACTTATTTTCGTCAGATTTTCGAAATCGATGATCCCTTACTAGTGGATTCGCTGGCCATTGATTTAGAGGTTGATGACGGGGCTATTCTCTATATAAACGGCATTGAATTGCTCAGGTTCAGAGCCGACGGGACGGGCTCGTTCGATGATCACTCCAGTGAAATTGCTACGGAGACAGTTTCGAGTTTTGTTCTTACTGATGGACTGGCTGCGGTGCTGAGCGAGGGAACAAATGTCCTTGCGGTTGAAGTTCACCAATGGAATGACACTAGCAGTGACTTATGGCTTAATCTTGGACTCAAGGCGAATCTGCGCCGGTCAGGGATCTCTGATGCGGAGCATTTCTACCTTATCGGAGATCAACTCTATATTAATAAATCAGTTATTGAAACGAATCGATCTGATGGAGATTCATTTTCTATTTCAATTCAATCAACTGACGATCAAGGCAATGAAGTCATTGGAGAAGTTATTGTTAATGTTGGATCAATCTCACTGAATCCACCTGATGGGATTAGCTTTGATGGAAAAAATCTGATTGAGCAACAGGCATCGGGTACAGTAGTGGGTGAACTCTCCGCTTCGGACCCTGATGGAAATTCTTTTACCTTTAGCGTTCTTCCGGATCCTGATTATCCAGCAAATGATTTTTTTACAGCTAAAGGAAATTCTCTCGTGACAACAGCTCCACTTGATTTTGATGAGAGATCTCAGCTGCCAATCCTTGTGACAGTCACTGACAGTACGGGGCTCAGTTATTCTGAGGAATTTTCTATTAATGTCCTTCGTCTAGAAGAGCCTCCAACGGAAATTATTTTAGATCCGAATGTACTTGATCCGAACGCAGAGGCCGGGGACCTGATAGGTACTCTTAAAGCAATCGATCCAAACGCGGGCCAGGAACATATTTTTGAATTGGGAACGTGGCCGACAATGATCGGAGAAGCCATCGTTCCGTTCGGTTCTTCATGGGTCTTCCTTGACGATGGAACTGATCAGGGTCTGGCATGGATTGGTATTGATTTTGATGATGTTTTATGGAAAGTGGGACCAGCCCAGTTAGGATATGGAGATAACGATGAAGTGACTGTTGTTGGATTTATTGATACTGACCCGCTAACGGGAGGCGTGCAAAAAAATGCCACGACTTATTTCCGTCACTTGTTTGAGGTCGATGAACCTGCAAGCGGTGGATACCTTTTCAGGGTCCTCTATGATGATGCGGCTATTATTTACGTGAATGGAATAAGCATTGCGGCTAGCACAAACCTTCCTGCGGACACTCAGTTTGATACATTTTCCAATGGAACTTCAAATGATAATACACTCAGTGACTATCTTTCTATACCGCCGGGAGTGATCGGCGCCGGAGACAATGTAATTGCAGTTGAAGTTCATCAGGCAAGCGATAGCAGCTCGGATATCAGTTTTGACTTTGAATTGATACCTCTCGTGAATATTCCGTACCGTGATTATTTTATAATTGAAGGAAATGAACTCAAGGCTGCTAAGGATTTCAGTGAACTGGGCATAGTGCCACCGTTCACTTTCCAAGTCCCCATCGTTGCGATTGATCCATTCACCGGAAGCGTTGAAAATTTGATTTATGTCTTCATTATTTTCGCAGATTCGGACAATGATGGTCTTTACGATTCAGTCGAAACCGACACCGGAGTATTTGTGTCTGAAGAAGATACCGGGACAGATCCGGACAATCCGGATACTGATGAGGATGGTTGGACGGACGGAGCAGAAGTGAAGCTCAACACTTCACCCTTTGATGATCGGAGCAGGCCTAAATTCCAAGTCCAAGGCGAAATAAATAATTTGAATCAATTTAATTTATTATTCCCCGTTGTGTCAGGAAATTCTTATTCTATTGAAGGCTCCGAAAATCTCAGGGACTGGCAAGTTCTGGAATCAGATATTGAGGGTGACGGCGAAGCTATTGAAAGGAATTATTCCGCGAGCGAGGCCTTTCGTTTCTATAGAGTGAGGAGGCAGTGAGAGCTCTTGATCTACTTGGTTTCTTGGATCCTGTAGAAGCGTTTTTTTGTTTGTGAAAAGTTAATTTCAGTGTCTGTGAATGCCCCTGTCATTTCTTTTAGTGCGTAGCGCTTGCCAAGCTCTTCCCAATCATTTCCATTCAGTGAATTGCTAGCGCTTATCGTATACAATTTTCCTGGTTGAGCATCCCACTTGATTGTTAATGTGCTGGCATCTAGGTCCGCTTCAATATTTGTAATTGGAGTTTGAGAGGTTTTGAAAAAGATCCCTTCCGAATCCGCTTTGCCTAGTGCAGCCGCCGTTTTTTCATCAATTATTGTATCAACAAAGGCCAATGCTCCGACCATGATTTTATGGGATTCGCCGTCATTATCGTTAAAGAGAATTACATGAGGGGCAGGTCGCCAGGGAGGGGTAGGTAAAGCAAAACGAGAGCCGATAAGACTGCCAAATCCCTCAAACTTATGGACTATCTTACCATCGATGTAGTAGTTGACCCGTGAGGATTGTAGGTCAGCAGTAAAAATTACCCTATGCCATGTATCGGCCTGAAATGTTCCGGCGTCCGAATAACCTAGCCGGCCAATCCCTATCGATGAATTATTTTTAACAAAGAAGTCAGCATCGTCTGTATTGTTAGGTGTAGCGTTAAAGAAAGGAGTCCAACCGATCGGTGAAGGAACTAGAACGTCAAAGACGAATGTGTATTGATTGATGTCTTCACCGCCCCCGTTCGGCTGGGTAGATTTAAAACTCAGCCAAATTCCCTGCATGGGATTATCNAAGGTGGGTAAGTTGAGATAATTCGTCGGTCCATTTTCCATGTGAGGAACAGAGTCGCCGTCACTGGTCTGCCATTCAATTATCGATGCAGTGGAGGAATTAAAGTTTAAAACTGCATCACCTGCGACAGCGCCGAGTGTGCCGTTCAGGTGCCATTCTGTAAGATTTCCATCCACGGCTGATTTGGCGGTAGTGAATTGCCAGACCTTTCCCTCTACGGTCCCGTCCTTGGTGACAGTGTCTACTCTCCAGAAATAGGTTGTTCCCGCTTTGAGTAGATCGGTCCGATACATATCAGCAGTTGTTTCTACAAAGAACGGAGGTGGGTTTGTGGTTCCTAAGTGAATTTTGTGAGATTGAATGTCTCCCATCGCTAGGGTCCAGGACAATAAAGGGTTTCCAGAAACATCCGTCGTCTCGTTCTTTGGTTCAGGATTACTGGCCTGTGCTTCCCGGGGGGGTTGTAACATTTCCATTACTATGGGTATGTCAGTTTCAATGTAATCAACACCTGACTCAGCTACTGCAATCATGGTATCAGGATCAAGTACAGTGAAGACTTCAACTATCATTCCTTCAGCTTTAGCTGCCGCAGTGAAATTTAGATCGACTCCTCCGTGACCAATTGAAAAACCAATGACTCCAATTTCACGGAGATTACTAAAGTAATTAGGGTCAGTTCGCCAGCTAGGATCAGGTGTTCCCCACACGATTTTTGCTCCGGGCAACAAGGAGCGAATTTCGGCAGCGTATGGTTCATTGCCTGGGGTCCAGAACCAAAGATCTTCAAGTGGAAATCCACTCGCATTCACGGCATTTGCCAGACCCTGTGCTTGATCCTTGGTTTTGATGTCCAGGTAGATGATTCCTTTGCCCTTATTTTCTGTCAGCACTTCTTCGAGTGTTGGGACACGTGTACCAGCAAAGTCAGGAGAGAACCAGGACCCAGCATCCAGTGATTTGACTTCTTCCAATGTCATGAGAGCAATTTCTCCGACCCCATTAGTTGTGCGGTCAACCGTGTCATCGTGAAAAGCAACTACGACTCCATCACTGGTCATTCTAGTATCAATTTCTGTTCCCGCGGCTCCGTCTAGGAAGGCCTGTCTGATAGAGAACAGTGTATTTTCTGGTGCGCAGGCAGATGATCCCCGGTGCCCGAGAGTATTTACGACGCGGGACATGAATTTATTATATGGTGGAGCTGCTGGCCCGGGAACGTCTGCGCCTAGAGGATTTACGCCTCCCAATGCTACTGCCTCATCATGAGTCAATTTACGGTCTATGATTGAAATGCTTGAAACGTAACCAGAAGCAGTTTCTCCATTCTCATCAGTAAAGAGTAATAAGTCGGACACAAATGACCAGCGGGCATCGAGCCCTGACCCGGTAGTGCCAATGGCTCCGATTGCCTGTCCATCAATGTATCGCTGTGCCTGACCTTCTTTGGGTGCGGCACGAACGGACCAGATGATCCGGTGCCAAGTATTGGGTTGGATTATGCCTCTGTAATTACTGTTAATGCCAATCCCATTGTGCTGGTTAATAAATAATTCACTGTCCGAGCGGTTAGTAACGTCAGTCTGCACGAGGGCGTGCCATTTGTTCATTGAGTTGGTCGGAAAGAGTACATCCATGACCAATGTGTAATTCGAGACAGAACCATCACTCTCTCCGTAAGGACCGTTCGGGTCAAAGTTTGGTTTTAGTTGGTACCCCTGATCGTTAGTGCAGGCCGGGAAGGACATGACTTGCAAGTCTTTGTCCATTGCGAGCGGAAGATTAAAGGAAGCAGCATTGCCGAACGTAGTGCTGTCAGGCCCCCATCCAGTGGACGAAGGGTCATAGTAATCTATGTTTGCGTTGCCTGATTTTGCTTCAAATCTGTTATCTGGATTATCGAATGTCCAAGTCGTCATATCCCCATATGAGGAGGTGCTGTATGAGGCAAGTGTCAGGGAAATAAATATAAAATGCTTCATGTGGTTATGTATGGGATAAGATTTTTTTTGCTGAGATGGTACTTTTACTTATCCAAAGCGAATCGGTAAAACTTCTTCCCGTCCGGAATAGGGATCGTTCGTGCTATTTCACCGTCGAGGGAGGTCCATTCAATAAGATTATCGCTCTGCTCAATGGTAAGTCCTAAAGTGATATTTTGACCGTCAGGTTCAACGCTAAGCACTACAGAGCCGGCCCGACCTTCTCGCACTTGCTCAAGAGTTGGGCGTTTTTCTAGTTCAGCGATTTTGACGTCCTTTTCGGCGACCGATGCCACAAGCGTCTCAAGTTTTGCGCTCATGTCATCAATTTGCGTTTTGAGTGCATCAATCATAAGTGCATTCGCTGCGGATCTTTCGGCGTTGCTTTCTGTTTTAGGGATTAGTTCACTAGCGTTAGATTCTAAGGTGCTAATTTTTTCAAATGCTTTTTCTGTTAAGGCCGTTAAGACGGAACCAAGGTAACGGGTATTAGTAAGTTCAGCGGCTCGGAGATTTGCGCCGAAACCCACGAAAAAACGACCATCAATAGACAAGATCCACCCTTCCGGAATAGCTGTCGGTATGCCCACGATGTAACCGGAAAGAATTTTATAGAAATTGGAACCAGTAAAATCTGCGCCACTGAGATTACTGTTAAAGATAAAGGCACTGGTAAGATTTGTGTTTTTAAGGGTCGCATTGACCAGCAAGCTCTGCTCCATCCTGACATTAGTAAGATCAGAATTACTAAGATCAGCTCCACTGAGGTTGGCTCTTCCAAAATTAGCGTCCTGCAAGTTACAGTTCCGAAGATCTGCGCCTTCAAATTCTGTGCTCATGAGAATTGAGTCACTCAGGTCGGCCCCTTCCAATATAGCGTTGGTAAGATCCGCTCGGGTTAAGTTTGCCCCCTTAAGATCAGTTCCTTTTAAATCAGCTCCAATGAGGATCGCATTGGGCCCAATGTTATACCCATTAACTATCCCTGTTCCGTCATCTCCTATTTGTGCGAATGCTGAGGTCAGGGAAACTACAAAAAGCAGTACAGCAAGAAGTGTTATATTCATGCTGATACTATCAGGCTATGAGAATAAAAAACAAGCTGTCCATGCGGGTTCAATAGGATTAAATACTAAAAGAAAATTTATTGAGTGTTGTTATTTTACTGTTTTCGATAAAGGATAGCCCCTATATGAACCTTAATTTTACCACCTCGATAATGGTGCTTATTCTATTGCTTTGGAATACGGTTTCCGCTGTAGAAGAACCCGGCAAAGATAAGGAGCAGGGATCAGCAAAAGTTGAGTTGTTAAATTTTCTTGAGGCCGAAGGTTATACATTTACGTCTTCACTTCGCAAAGAATTTTTAGATTATTCTAGGGAAGAGGCTCTGTTAAGACTTGAGGATAAAGGATTGAAAATTTCTCAGGAATTTATTGAGTGGATTGATTCGGACCTGGATATTGCGAGTGGTGTTTATGCGGCGCATGACAAACCGGAGGACGTTCTTCTGTGGTTATATTCGTTACGCTTCGATCTTGGTAAGGATAAGTTTGAGCAGTACCGGCAGTTGGCTTTGGCCGTATCCTTGGTCAGTGCAAAGGAGGGC
>JABSSR010000080.1 GCA_013213965.1 Verrucomicrobiales bacterium
AAAGATGTTCGTAAAATCTGGTACCCCGGCTAAATGATGAAAAAAGAATTTCTGTTATTCGTACTAACCATCACATTTCTTACAAAATATTGTTTTGCTGATTGGCCGCAATTTCTAGGCCCTCACCGTAATGGAACTACTCAAAATGAAAGTATTCCTTTTGAATTTACTGACGGAGAACCAGAAATTGAATGGGAACATTCAATAGGAAATGGCTTTTCCGGACCTGTAGTATCCAATGGCCATGTCGTAATTTCCCACAGAAAAGGTAACCGCGCTGTAACTGATGCTCTTAACATCGAAGATGGTAAGCCTGTGTGGGCTTATGAGTATGAAACTGATTATGTCGATGACTTTGGATTTGATAATGGCCCAAGAGCTGTGCCTCTCATTCATAGTAAAAGTGTTTTTATCTTTGGTGCAGAGGGAATGCTTCACTCTCTTGATGCTAAATCAGGTGAACTGATCTGGAAAAGAAACCTCAGAAAAGAATTAGGTTCGTCGAAGGGAATCTTTGGAAGGGCATGCTCCCCTATTATTATTGGAAATACACTAATCATTCAGGCAGGAGGAAAGGGATGCGGAATCATCGGACTGGACCCTGCAAAAGGTACACTTAAATGGAAGGCCACCGATCACGAAGCCGGATACGCCTCACCCATTGCCTCGAAGATCGGAAACCAAGAAATCGCCATTCTATTTACCAGGACAGGATTTTTATGCATTGAAGCGATCTCCGGAAAGATTCTAATTGAAAAAGCTCATCGAGCAAAAATGCACGCCTCAGTAAATGCTGCAAGTCCGGTCCTAATTAAACCTGATGAAGTATTTCTTTCTGCTTGTTACGGAGTAGGCGCTTCAGTTTGGAAAATAAATCCAGAAAATAGAAAGATTAATAAATTATGGGAATTGAAAAATCAGCTTGATTCCCATTATGCAACACCGGTTCAATTTGAAGGACATCTAATTGGTTATCATGGCAGACAAGAAACAGGAACAGAAATACGATGCATCGAATCCTCAACAGGGAAAGTTAAATGGAGTTCAGGCCGCATCCCTGCAGGGAGTATTACTCTAGCAAATAAAACGCTTATTATTCTAACAGAAAGAGGTGAGATGATACTCGCCCCTGCTAATACAGATAAATTTAAACCTTCAGCAAGGGGCCAGATTCTTGGAGCAGAAACAAGAGCAATGCCAGCATTGTCCAACGGAAGGTTTTTTGCTCGAGACAAAAAGAAACTGGTGTCTATTAAATTAATTCCTTAACAATTGCAGCATTAGCATATAAAAAATACTATGTTCAAGAAATACCTCCTCCTCATTATAATCGCATTTTCTCATACTGTAAGAGCTCATGAAACGCAGAATAATGATCCCGCCCAGGGCATGGTAAGTGCAGCAAACAATTTCATCTCATCCCTCAGTAAGGAGCAACAATCTGAAGCGCTTTTCAAGCCAAACGACGATCATCGAGAAGGATGGTATTTTATTCCAGATAAGTTCATAAAACCTTCAGGTAAACGCAAAGGATTGCTCATCAAAAAGATGAATCAGCAACAACGTTTGCTAGCTCACGCTCTCCTAGCTAGCGCCATGAGTAGCGACGGTTACCGTCAAGCAACAACCGTAATGACCCTCGAGGCAATTCTTCATGAATTGGAAAATAAAAATCCAATCCGTGATCCCGAGCTATACTATGTATCTATTTTCGGAAAACCGGGACCCAAATCAAACTGGGGTTGGAGATTTGAAGGACATCATTTATCGATAAACATCAATGTAGCAAATGGGAAAATATTCTCTGTTACCCCATCATTCTTTGGAACTAATCCAGCCCGCTCTAAGGAAGGTGCTTTCAAAGGGCTTGAAGTACTAGCTGAGGAACAAATTCTGGCAAGAGAACTTGTTCAATCCCTTGATGCCAATCAAAGTAAAATGGCCATTCTTCCAGGAAAAGCACCAGCTGACATTATTACAAAGCAAGAACGCACAGCTGAACGTAAAATTTTCACGCCTCCCAAAGGAATACCTTTTAATAAGCTTAATAAAGATCAACAACAAAAACTAAGCACCATAATCGATTCATACATTCTAAAATACAGGCCAGAAATCCTAGATGAAATTAACGGCAGAAAGAAAATTTTTGGAAATACCAATCTTCATTTCGCTTGGGCTGGTAGCCTCAAAGATGGAAAAGGACATTATTACCGTATCCAAGGAAGTGATTTTCTTTTTGAATATGACAATACTCAAAATGGAGCCAATCACGTACACGCAGTATGGCGTGATTTTGACGGTGATTTTGGTCGCGACATCCTTAAAGAACATCACAAAGAGAAGCACTAGTAATAAGTTTAAAACCCAGCCAAAGTTTCACTTAGTATCTCAAAAATAGCTTTCTTTTCTTCGGCTTCAAGATACTCATATCCCAATTGAGGGGATTCTAAAATTAGCACTTTCTTGATTCTATTCAGGACAGAATTCTTAAGAGATTCAGGAAAAGCACTAAAGCTCTTGGAATAAATCATGTAACTGCAACGATACTTAAAGAGCCGGTCCTGAAGATCTAAATCACGAAGTGAACGTCCCTTAGAATCTATCTTACCCTTAACCTTAAATTCTGTAATAAACTTTCCTGATTGACTAGCATCTACAACCTTTCCATCTAAAGGAAATTCTTTCTTGAAGAGCAATTCAGATACGATGGTCTCGGTAACCTCTTGTAGTACTTCATTCAGAATTATTGGATTTTTTTCGTTTGATGATTTATGAGAATCAAAAATAGCTTGTCTTACCTTGTAAGCAGACTCAAGAAGGACAAACTGCATCCGAACTTGATGATCAAAGACAAGAAGCGCCTCAATATCACTAGTTGATACAGGATAATTACTTGTATTAAAAAAAACATTCAATCCTTTTGAAGGGTCTTTTCTTTTTAGCTTCAATCTACCATTTTCCTTAATAGCTATAGCATTACCCATGTGATTCAAGCCCCTATGCGCACGGGTAACGTACCAACCGCCCCATCTTTCGTGGACTGGCACCTCATGTCCTATTAACTCAAATGAATCGACTGATTTTAAACTCCTTCCTCTGGAATCAGGGAAAACAGAACGAGCCAAGGGCCCCGGTAAAAAATTTGTAGCACTCCCGGCATGACACTCAATGCAGACTCTGTCACGAGAAAAAAGAGGGGCTTTTTGATCAGATAATTCTCGTTGAAAGAAAAATATAAAGCCCTTTTTTGGATCTGAACTTGCAATTTCGATTCGCCCATTAGGCATCCAACCAAGATAAACTTCATCATTAAAATATATCGCTCTGGGATTAGTTGGTGACACAACTCCTCGCTGAAGACTAGTTCTAGAAAAAACCAGTATTTGAGAACTCTCTGATATTTGAAGTTCCTCAAGGAGCCTGCGCACTAATGCTATGCCAGGTTTCTCATCTAAGGTGATTTTCCCTTTACTGACTCGCTTAAGTAGTTCACTCATCGGATCTCCTAATTCAGATCCCCAATAGTTATGAGGGCTCTGGCCATACTCATTAAATGACTGAGCTGGGAGCAGGCACATTGTGCTTACCCACGCAGAAAATACAATCAACGATAAACAATTCATTAATTTGCTATTTACACTTCGGATCGGCCACGCTTTTCACGGATCTTAGAAACTTCCTTAAGCACTCGATTAATCCGAAACACATTACGGAATGTAATAATATCGCTATCCCCTCCGTGCGTGGAAATGCTCAAGTCGCCTGACCCGAACCCAAGAGCCATGTGTTGGACATAATTGTCACGATGCTTTTCCATGACCACACCAAAAGAATCGAAAGTTTTCTCACCCTCACCTATCTCGTGGACCATGGTAACCTGCGAAGGCCTGAAATGAAAATAACGCCTAAGATCAAAAACAAATACAACAAATAACCAGGGGATAAAAATAACTACTCCCATAGCTCTATAAAAATCAGGATTCACATAAAGCTCCAAATCACCAAGCCTTTTCAGGATTGGCTCCCAAAAATCCCACACACTGAAAGCTAAACCCAAGGCAACTGCAGAAACTGCGAAAACAACAGCCCACACACCACGAAGATTAACACTTGTAAAAAAAATCACAACTGCCATCACAACAAGATGGAAAAGTGTCACCCCTGGCAAAGCAAACACTTTTCCATCCAATTCTCTATTAAAGTTATCAAAAAAACTAGTGAGATCACTAATAGCAAATGAGCCTAACCAGATAGGCCATAAATACATTATCTGACTGTGACTATAGAATATAATTCCCTTATCGCTACAATCACGCTTACGCTTCCAGGAATAATAAGTCATGCCAAGAATAGTGACACCAATAGCACAAGGGGTAATTGCAAATTCTTTAACAAAACTAAGTACCAATGAGCTGAGAATTAAAATAGCAGCGACCATTCCATAATTGAAAGTTGCTTTATCTTTCTTAGATTTTGCGCTCCTTGGCTTAGTTGAAGTATCTGTTTCATCATTCTTTTCGTCTATCCTGAGAGGTGTGCTCTCTACTTCATTGTCGCGTGAGACATCTTCATCAAAGTCACTGTTTTCAGTCATTTGTTTTTAAAATTATATAGTTGTTAGTCTTTTCCTTACTATAAGCATTTACCATTCCGCAAAACAGGATTTTTACGAAAAATTAAGTATTTTCAGATCTCCACAATTATAAAAAGCACTACACTTTAATTTATTTTAGTAATATTGATAACTTTGTGAAAAATTTCACAAAGTACTTGCCCGGAAAGTGTTCGTCTCTACTTTTAAGTCGCGACCTTATCCATGCCAAAAAATACTGCCCCAGTTGCATATGATTCAAAAATTGAAGGCAATGTAACGTTCACCAAGCTTGACGCAGCAATTAATTGGATGCGCAGCAACTCATTGTGGCCCATGCCCATGGGCCTTGCTTGTTGTGGAATAGAGCTTATGGCCACTGGCGCTTCCAGATTTGACATCTCAAGGTTCGGCATGGAAGTGATGCGTTTCTCTCCGAGACAAAGTGATGTCATGATTGTTGCAGGAACCGTCACTTATAAGATGGCTTTAGCGGTAAAAAGAATATATGACCAAATGGCCGAGCCTAAATGGGTCATAGCCATGGGTGCTTGCGCCTCATCTGGAGGCATGTACAGAAGCTACGCAGTTCTACAAGGAATTGATCAACTTCTCCCAGTCGATGTATATATCAGCGGTTGTCCCCCACGTCCGGAAGCTTTACTCGAAGGCCTAATGAAACTACAAAAGAAAATTGAAACTGAGCAGTCTTTTGTCGAACAAAAAAAAGCTCTCCTTAGTGAATTATCATAAGACACAAGAACCTCAAATGAATTCAAATGAAGCCGCAGATACTCTAGGAGTAAAATTTGAGCATAGCATCATTAGCACTGTCAATTTTCGCAATGAGATATCAATAGAAATCAAACTTGAACAATCATTTGAAATATTATCTTATTGCAAAGAAAAGCTCGATTTTGATTATCTTGTCGACATCACCGCAGTCGACAATTTAGGAAATGAGCCTCGGTACGAAGTTGTTTACGAGATCTACTCTTATCAGCACGGTTATCATTTAAGATTGAAAACAGGCGTTACTGAATCAGAAAGAGAAGCAATCAGCGTTGTTGATCTCTGGCCCACTGCCAACTGGCACGAAAGAGAAGCTTACGATATGTTAGGCATTACATTTAAGGGCCACCCTGACATGCGTCGAATACTCATGTGGGAAGGGTACCCTTATTACCCTCTGCGAAAAGATTTTCCTCTTGCTGGTAAAACAAGCGAAATGCCAGACGTGGCCTTCTCAGAACCTGTCCCATTGAATGGCGGGCCCTTCGTAACATCTCCCTGCTCAGCATCAACCGATAAACGCGAACCCAGATCGCGTGAATTTATATCATAGAGGTAATTCCCAAAATCTTATATCAGGAAAAACTAAAACCTATTTATTTAGTACTACTGACAATTTCCTAAATTATCTCTTCGCTTAATTGCGATACGAATCAAATGATAAAGACATTCCATTCTTACTATTTTAGCTCCAGAATTTAGTCCAGTCCTTACAGCTTCACCCCAGATAGCTTCAACCTCGACGGGCTTACCTCTAATAAAATCAATCATACTTGATGGCTCATAGGATCCCATCTTTTTAGTTTCATCTAGATTGTGCTCAATTAGCGAATTAGGGAAGTCATGACCAATAGTTGAAGCCACTCTTATGACCTCCTCCATTAATTCTTTTGCAAGACTTTGCAGCATTGTGTCATTTAGTATATCACCTGTATCGACACCACCTGCAGCTATTGCAAGGCCATTGAAGGGTATATTCCACACAAGCTTTCTCCACCTCTCTTTGAGTAATGATTCAGCAACCAAAAAAGGAACACCTGCACGTTTAAATATCAATCCTATGTCATGAGTCCTCGGGAGAGGCAATCCTATGAATTCTCCACACGTTATTTTTCCTTGAGCAATATGATTAATAACACCAGGAGAAGATCTGTTTATACATACAAAACATAAACCTCCAACCACTCTATCCTCCCCAAACCTATTAGCTAAAAACTCTTCATTTCCCAATCCATTCTGAAGTGTCATTATGGTAGTATCATCCCTTAACAATGGAGGAAGAATTCCTTCAAGTGAATGATTGTCAGTTGCCTTCAATGCAACAATAACTAAATCGCAATAGCCAATATCCTCTGCGCATCCATATGCATTGATCTTACTTAAAACCTCTGCGCCTGTGTTATTACTTTCAATCCTTATACCAAAGCGGCTCACATGCTCCAAATCTGCACGCATAAGAAAATGAACATCGGCCCCAGAAATAGCCAGTTTTGCACCATAATAAGATCCGACTGCCCCGCTACCTATAATAGCAATTCTAGGATTTAGATTATTAAAACCTAGTCTCAAAACAATATTATATTTAATTCATTAAGGGAAGTTCTATAAACTGAACTTCATTCATTAAACAATGTTCAGATCTCGACAATCACCATTACCATCAATGATTTGTTTGCGGTCAGGAAGAAAAGGAGCCACAAAAACATCATAGAATTTATAACCGTTCATAAAATCCTCGCGCTTATCATGCTCACTCTTACCAAATGCTCCTGCTTCAATAAGATTGAAAACCATGTCCCCAACATCTTCGCTCTTTGAAATTCCCCATTCTTGAAGGACCGTCATTGCCATGGGCCCAAACTGAGCAAGGGCGCGATCACGAAACACCTCAAGTAGATCTGCTCCTGTAACGTGCCTATTCTCACCTCCCGTGTCTTTCCTTTGTCTTTCAACTGCCTGAAGTAACACCTCCTGAAGAAAATAATAAGAATCACCGGAAAACTTTGAATCATCAGTTAAAACCTGCTCAACAGCATCATGGAAATCAGTCTTTTGCATCACTAAATGTATATACGAAAATCAAGGACAAGTAATCCAGAAAAAACCATTCATTGAATTTATTGAAATTCGTTTTCAATCTCGTCCAGATATTTAGATAATTTATCATTCCTAGGAGGTAATGGTCTATTCAGATCATTGAGCGTTTCCTGATAGTTAAGAAAAGCACGACTGCGGATCTTTAATTGAGTCGCTTCATACCAATTAAGATAGTCAGTTGCATCATTAGATGATCGAACAATTAATGACCTCAATTTGGTAAGTCTAGTCAGTTTTTGGTCTAATCCCTTAGCCTTACCAGCAACTATTTGTAATAGGATTTTCTGATACTCGTAAATCATAGGCCTGTGCAAAGGAAAAGCGCGGTAACTTAATGATAAAAGTCTGTTCTCATTTTGCTTCAGAATTTTAGCTAAATCAGGATAACTAATAAATTGACGATACTCATCAATGTAAAATTCTA
>JABSSR010000081.1 GCA_013213965.1 Verrucomicrobiales bacterium
AGAAGCTGCTTAACTAATTCGGCCGCTCGCTGGCTCGCACGCTTAGCAGAAGAAATGAATTCCTTGTTTTTATTTTCATACCGCCCATCATCACCAGCATCGACCAGGCTAAGATTTCCAATAATACCTGTCAGTAAATTATTGAAATCGTGCGCCACTCCACCCGCAAGTCGTCCAACTGCCTCCATCTTCTGAGCTTGCTCAAGCCCCTTCTGCAATCTTCGCTTTTCAGTCACATCATGAAAACTCCAGAAACGCGCAATTTGCCGTCCCCCCGGAACTAAAACAGGAGAAGAATACACAGACAGGACCCGTTCAACTGGATCATCTAAAATCCATTCCAAATCTGCTGTCTTCGAGGGATCATCGTTAATGCCTTTCCAATCTTCTAAAAAACCCTTTCCATCAGCAAATCGATTTCTGATATGGCTTTGGAAATCTTCCATATCAATCTGATCAACTCCTTCTGTGAGTTGAAAATAATCAATGACCCTCTGATTAGCAGCTATCAAAGAACCATCCTTACCAACCAATAGAATTCCGTCTCTGGCTGCCTCATATGAGGCTCGGAGCTGAGCATAAGTTCCTTCAAGCTCTCTCTGAGACAGGCGGAGCCTTTCAGTGCGTGAATTCACTATTGCTTCAAGCTCATCACGATGATTCTTTACCTGGTCAATCATTGCATTGAACGATGCGCCTAGTTGTTTAATTTCCGTTGCTCCTTCTTCCTGCATCCTAACACTCAAGTCACCCTCCTCCACCTTGCGAGCAATTGTTGATGCATTCACTATTGGACTACTAATCATTTTGGCCAACCAAACGCCTATAAGCCCAGTAAGAATAAAAACTGTAAAAGCAATCCTCGATTGCAAGTTAACTGCCTGTTTCACAGAAGCCAGAACCTCTGATCTTGGCCTAAGGCAAGCAATGACCCACGCTTCTCCAACTCCTGTATCTCTGCTCGGTAAGACCTCGCTTTGAAAATAAAACTCTTCCCCTTTAATCTTAACAAAACCTTTGTTCTGATCCCAGAACGGAGTCACTCCTCCTTTAAAATAGGGTCGAGATATCTTATCTTTATCACGCCCTGCTATCAATCGGCCTCGTGGATCTAAAAGAAGCGCCTGACCCCGTTCGCCAATTCTAATTCCCTCTATAAGATTCCACATTGGATCAAACCTCAATCGAGCCCTAAGCACAAAGCTTTCATCACTATTTGCAATGCTAAGAGGAATGTAGACCTTAAGATGCAACCCATCCTCATTTTCAACATGATGGGGCCGCGATGTTACCACTTTCTGATCTGTAAGACAGTCCTTAAACCACAACGTTTTCTCCTCGGGTTCAGGGTGAAATTCACTAGTAGTGGAACGAACTATCAGGCCCCTTGAATCATATAAAGTGATGTCATCAAACATTTTATAAGCCGCGACCAGACGCCTCATCTCCTCAACTCTCACATCCATCGGGATCGAGGCATCAGTCACTATTCGATTCCCTTGCAAAGCAACGAGATCGTTGGCGGCTGAAGCCATCACAAGCCTGGCCTGTCTGGCAACCTCATAAGTGACAGCTGCGATCTTCTCACGCTCAGACAATTCAAGAGATTCCCTCGTCTGGTAATTAGTAACCAGCATCACTATAAGCATCGGGAGCAACCCAACGGCCAGAAGGACAAGAAGTAACCTGATTCGAATCGATGTCATATGAATGGATTCAAATGATAGTGGCCTTCAATTGCTCTAATTTCTTTAATGCCTTAGGCAAATTGCCTAACGAACCTTAATCCTCGGCACTTACCGCGACTTCCACGTCCGTGTCATTCTTGGACTTGGTACGCAATGCGTCAACGACCCTACTCCATGCTTTATTTAATAAAAGATCGCGATTAGCATCAGGAACATAATAGAACTGACACAAAGAACGGATTTCCTCAGGCGGATTAATAGTTTCATCTGCTAAAAGCTCTTCATCAATGAGCGGGACAGCGGCTCTATTTGTTGTTCCATACCAAGTGAAATTAGCATTCATTGCTGCAGAATCTTTCCTCAACATATAATCAACAAATGAGTAAGCCCCTTTAACATTCGTAGCATCACTCGCTACGGAAAAATTGTCCATCCACAGTGGAGCACCTTCATCTGGAATAAAGAAAGATATATTTTCATTTTCCTCAGCTATCATTGCCGCGTCTCCACTGTAACATGAAGCAATCCACACATCCCCAGAGAGAAGACCCTCTCTAATTTCTGCATCACTACCTAATCGGATATCTATGTTTTTTATCCCCTCAACAATAATTTCAGATGCAAACTGAATGTGCTTTGGATCAGAACTGTTAATTGGGTAACCCAGCGAGAGCATTCCAATTCCAAGCCCTTCTGTCCTGTCCCCTAAAACCATCACCTTACCCTTATATTTCTTGTTCCATAACGATTTCCAACTCTTCTGTGGGGATTCGATCTTATCCGAGCGATATGCAATGAGAGTCGTTCCCCAAAGATATGGAACTGAATAATTATTCTCAGCATCAAATTTCTTGCCTAAATATTCGCTTGAAACATTTTTAAGATTTTGCAAAGCAGATTTATCGAGAGGTTGGAGCAAACGTAATTCAGCTAATATATTGATAGCCAAGTCATCTGTCACAACCACATCAAATCGACCAGGTTCAGATGCCAATCTCGCTTCCACTTCATCAGGATCATCGTAG
>JABSSR010000082.1 GCA_013213965.1 Verrucomicrobiales bacterium
GACGGCAATGATGCAGAGGCCGTGGAATCCATGATGGCAGAGGCAAAGACAATTATAAAATAGTGGTGATATTTATATTGCCTTCCCAGTCCATTCATTTTCCTCTGTTGCAATTTTCTTAGAATTAGTGTCAGAATCGTTTAATGAAACGATTCTTACGCTCCTATACTCCTTTTATCAGACTTTTTATTTGGGTTACTATTTTAAGTTCTTCTTATTGTTTGTCGGCTGACAAGCAGTCCAGACGCATTTGGACGGATGCGGACAAAGCGGCAGCAGAGGATCCTGACTATCTGTTGCAAGGGGAATATGTTTCTGAAGGAGTTGGTGTACAGGCAGCAGCGCTGGGCAAGGGAACCTTTTATGTGAGTAGGTTCAAGGGTGGTCTTCCAGGACAAGGATGGGACAAGTCAAATCCTCATGTTGAGCTAATAAATACCGAATTTCTCAAGAAAAGCATTAATGGCATGAAAAGGACGGAACGTGTCAGTCCAACTCTTGGGGCAAAGTCACCTGAGGGGGCAACCATTTTGTTTGATGGAAAGAAAACTAAACACATTAATGGACAGATTAAGGACGGCCTGCTCATGGCTGGTGCACAGACAACGGGCAATTATGGTGACTTTACACTTCACTTGGAGTTCAGGCTCCCATACAAACCGGACTCTCCATTAAGTAGTCAGGATCGTGGCAATAGTGGCATCTATTTACAGAACCGTTATGAGACTCAGATTCTTGACAGCTTTGGTTTGGTCTATGAAAGGGATCTGGTCAAGGTTCCTCTCAAGTCTGACCCTAAGCAGTGGTGCGGGTGTTTCTATAAATTTAAAGCGGCGGATATTCCGATGTGCTTTCCTCCGCTCCGTTGGCAAACTTATGACATTGATTTTATTGCTCCGAAATTTGACGATGAAAAAAAAATCAGTGATGCCACCATCACGGTGAAGCACAATGGCGTTATTATACATGATAAGGTCAAGTTGCCCAAAGGAACAGGCGCCGGTGGCGGCCGTAAGGAAGTTCCCGAAGGACCTATCATTTTTCAAGGGCACGGGAACCCGGTAACTTTCAAAAACGTTTGGATATTACCCCGCTGATTGAGCTCCTGATAACTTTCATATAACCCTAACTTCCTAATTTCAATTTTCATGACAAGAATAAACCTATTCATATTACTCTTTGTTTTCTTGGCGTTGCATATTTCAAGTAATCAATCCAATGCTGCTCAGAGACCCAATATTGTTTTTATTTTTTCAGACGATCATGCTCCGCATGCTATCGGTTCGTATAATGGTTGGTTGAAGTCTATTGATCCGACTCCGAGGATAGATGAATTAGCTGCACAGGGGATGCTCTTTGAGAACAGCTTCTGCACTAATTCGATTTGCGGCCCTAGCCGTGCTGTAATCATGACTGGAAAGCACAGTCACAAGAACGGCTTCATGAATAATGGGAATTCGTTCAATTGGAACCAACAAACCTTTCCTAAAATCCTCAGAAAGGCCGGATACACAACCGCCCTTTATGGGAAGTCGCATCTGAAGGGTAAGCCGCAGGGCTTTGATGACTGGAAAGTATTACCTGGACAGGGTCTTTATTATAATCCTGACCTGATCACTCCCAAGGGCCGTGTCCGTATTGACGGGCATTGTACTGATATTGTTACTGACCTTGCAGTGGACTGGATCAAAGAAGGCCGTGACAAGTCGAAGCCGTTCATGATCATGGTTCAGCACAAGGCTCCTCACCGTAATTGGATGCCGGCACTGAGGCACTTGCCTCTTTACAAAGATGTGACAATACCTGAGCCGAAGACGCTCTTTGATAAGTGGGAGGACAATGCACCTCCTGCACGGCATCAGGAACTTGAGATCGATCGACACATGGATCTTAACTATGACTTATTCGTTGACCTAACAGCGGAATATGAAGGAACCCCTTCACAAAAGCGACAAGACAAATCGGCCTGGTGGAATATGAGGAGAATGAGCAAAGAGCAGATCAAGTCATGGAGAGAATATTATGCTCCTCTAGATAAAAAATTTCATGAGTCCAAGCTCTCTGGGAAGGACCTAGTTCGTTGGAAGTTTCAACGATATGCAAAGAATTATTTGCGTTGCGTTCGTGGAGTAGATGAGAGTGTTGGTAAGATTCAGGATGTCATTAAGGAGTTAAAATTAGATAAGAACACGGCCGTTATTTATTCTTCAGATCAGGGATTTTACATTGGTGACCATGGTTGGTATGACAAACGCTGGATGTATGAGGAGTCATTGAAGATGCCGCTCATTGTTAAATGGCCTGGGGTCACGAAGCCGGGCTCTAGATCAACTCAGATGGTTCAGAACCTTGACTATGCTGAGACGTTCCTTGAGATGGCTGGAGCCGAAGTGCCTCAAAATATGCAGGGAATGTCCCTGGTTCCAATCTTAAAAAATGGAAGTGCTGAAAATTGGAGAAAGAGTATTTACTACCATTACTATGAGTTCCCAAGCGTACACATGGTTCCTCGCCATTATGGGATACGGACCGAGAGATACAAATTGATGCATTTTTACCAGTTCGGCAATGAGTGGGAAATGTATGATCTCAAGGAGGATCCCGATGAACTGACCAATATCTACGGCAAGGCCGGCAAGGAAAGCCTGCAGACTGACCTGAAGAAGCAGTTAGTCGCGATCCGTAAACGTTACGATGACAACAGCAACGTTGCTGAGAAGCCGGAGGTCTGGAAAAAACAGATGCGCCCGTAAAGGATATCAGGAAAGAATTCCACTGACGACCTTGCCGTGGACATCGGTAAGGCGGTAATCGCGTCCCTGGAACCGGTAAGTGAGCTGCTCGTGATCAATTCCAAGGCAGTGCAGTATGGTGGCGTGGAAGTCATGCACGTGGACCGGATCTACTGCCACATTGTAGCAATAATCATCGGTCTGCCCATAGGTGATACCTGGCTTGATGCCGCCGCCGGCCATCCAGATGGAAAAGCACCTTGGATGGTGATCACGGCCAAAGGAATTGGGATTACCCTGGGCATAAACAGTGCGACCGAACTCACCTCCCCAGATGACCAGTGTCTCGTCGAGCATGTCCCGTCTTTTCAGGTCTGCAATGAGGGCTGCTGATCCCTGGTCGGTTTCCCGGGCAATGGTCGGCAAGTAGCGCTGGACGTTGCTGTGATGATCCCAGCCACGGTGGAATACTTGGATAAATCTTACGCCTCGCTCAGCTAGCCGGCGTGCTAACAGGCAATTGGCAGCATGGGAGCCAGGCTCTTTTGCCTCTTGCCCATAGAGCTTGAAGGTGCTTTCCGGGTCATCTGAAATATCCGCTAGCCCTGGAACCGATGCCTGCATTCGGTAGGCCATCTCATATTGCGCAATTCTGGTTGTGATTTCCGGGTCACCGATTTCTTTCTCGTGTATCCGGTTGAGTTTGGCAAGGCTATCAAGCATTGCCCTCCTGCTTTTTGTTCCCCCGCCGCCGGGATCCTTCAGATACAGGACGGGATCACCCTGGCTGCGGAACTTGACTCCCTGATATTTTGAAGGAAGAAAGCCGCTGCCCCAGAGGCGATCATAGAGTGGCTGAGCTTGATGAAAGGTATTTTTGCTAAGTAACACGACAAAAGACGGCAGGTTTTCCGTCTCGCTGCCCAGGCCATAGCTTAGCCAAGATCCAATACTTGGCCTGCCGGGCTGCTGATGACCGGACTGGAAGAAAGTGACAGCAGGATCGTGATTGATAGCCTCCGTATGCATTGAGCGGACAACGCAGATGTCGTCGACGACCCCCGCCATGTGTGGCAGCAGGTCGCTGATCCAGGTTCCGGACTTGCCGTGCTGCCTGAATTTCCATGGTGACTTAATCACCGGAAAGCTTTTCTGCCCCGCCGTCATGCCCGTTAGCCGCTGCCCATCACGGATTCCGTCGGGAAGTTGCTGCATATGCAGTTTCTCAAGTGAGGGCTTGTAGTCGAGCAGATCGACCTGCGATGGGGCTCCTGATTGAAGCAGATAGATGACCCGCTTGGCTTTAGGTGCAAAATGAGGGATGCCCTTAAGGCCGCCGAAGCGGGCACCGTCATCGGTCCGTTCTTCCCCGCAGAGTTCACCACTCAGCAGTGATGAGAGTGCCGCGACTCCGATGCCGGTACTGGATTGTCCGAAGAACTGACGACGGTTCTGAATTAGACTGGATTCAAGGAGAAGGTCATGCATTAGGGTTATCCTTTCGTGACTGTTTCATTAAGGTTGAAGAGCAGACGGGCAACGCTGGTCATTGCTGCCAGTTTAGAGATGTTTAAGCCGGTATTGTAAGGTGAATCGCCAACCTGCAGCAGTTTATGAGCTGCTGCTTTGTCTGCTCCGAAGTGCTGCAAGTTTTCCGTGTAGGCGGAACGCAGCAATGCAAGCTCGGATTGCCCGGGGATCCGAGCTGTCACTAGGCGGAAGCCGTAGGTGATACGCTCGTTTAATGTTTGGCCTCCCTCGATTAACATGCGTTCTGCCAGGTGCCGTGCAGCTTCGACGAACTGCGGTCCGTTCAGTAGTGCCAGTGCTTGCAGAGGGGTGTTGGTTCGCGAGCGCCTAGTGGTGCAAAACTCGCGTTCCGGAGCATCAAATGTCTTGAGCATTGGAGAAGGAACCGTTCGTTTCCAGAAAGTGTAAATGCTGCGACGGTAAAGGTCATTGCCTTTGCCCTGTTGGTATTCTTTTGAGTAACCGGGCCGGTTGTTGAGTTCCATCCAGAGTCCCTTCGGCTGGTAAGGATAGACGCTCCTGCCACCGAGTTGTTTAACCAGCAAGCCACTGCTAGAAAGACAGGAATCACGAATCTCCTCCGCATCAAGCCGCATTCGCGGCCCGCGGGTAAGCAATCTGTTTTCCGGGTCCCGCCGGTAAGCGGCCGCCCCGACATGGGAAGTTTGTCGATAAGCCGCCGAGTTGAGTATCAAGCGATACATGTGCTTGGTATCCCAGCCGCTTCGGATAAACTCAAGAGCCAGCCAGTCGAGTAACCCGGGATGAGAGGGTAATTCTCCCTGGACACCGAAATCTTCAGCTGTTTTTACCAATCCGGTACCGAAGAGTTGCTGCCAATATCTATTCACTGCGACTCTGGCGGTCAGTGGATGGGCTGGATCCATCAACCATTGTGCAAAACCAAGGCGGTTCGATTGGTTTGCCCGCATTGTCGGAAAAATGGTAGGCACACCTGCGGACACCATTTCTCCGGGTTCATTGTATTGTCCCCGGTGAAGCACGTGCGTTGCCCGTGGCCTTGCCATGTCCTGCATGATCATCGTCTCGGGGAAAGAGGTTACCTGTTGTTTTTCAATCGCCGCGATACGTTTCTTAAGCTTCTTGTTCGGGTTGTGATGCGTCAGGAAATATTTCTTCAGGTGATCGGATTGAGACTTGGTTCTTTTTTGATTAATGATGGCAGCAATTTCGCGGATGTCGGCGGGGATGCCCTGTAGTTGCAGAGAACTAGTCGGATCGGCAGTGAC
>JABSSR010000083.1 GCA_013213965.1 Verrucomicrobiales bacterium
CACCTGCCATATCTGCAGGCAAATTACTAGCACCCAAACAATCGATTCCGCAGTAACCTCCAGGACGACCAATCCGAGGTAACCGGAGACGCCTTTTTGCCGGAATTGATGCCGGAGTCAGATAGGATACACCGCCAGCACCATCAATAACAAATGATTGACCATAATCATCAAAGGCCACGCCCCAAGGATTGCCTGGTCCCATGAAATCATCCAGCAAAGGATCCAACTTAAGTTCATCTGGTCTCAATCTATATACACCAGCCTGAAACAATGAAGATACACCATAAGGTGTTTCTACTCTCGATTCTATCCCGTCTCCCTGACAAAACCAGAGCTCACCCCCTGGAGACCAAGCGAATGAATTCATGGTTTGATGCGAATCTCCATTACCAAAACCACTCAAAACCAGCTTCCTCTTTCCTTCCCAGTCAAAGTGCAACAATTCAGTATTCTGCCCAACATATACCCCATCAGCACCAACTTCCATTCCGGTAGGGATACTAAGACCTCGTGCAAATACACTCGACTTCTCGCCGACCCCATCACCATCAAGATCTTCAATCATAATAACCTTATCATTCGGCATGACCCCAGGTTCAATTTGTGGATAAACATCTGAACAAGCCACGAACATCCTCCCCCTAGCATCCCAACGCACTGATAACGGATTTGCTATGCCTTGGGTCTCGTCGGCAAAAAGATTAACTTCAAAACCATCCATGACATCAAAGGCTTCGAGTTCTTTTTTAATGTCTGCTTCACGAGAACCAGTTCTCTTGGGCGGAGAGCCTGGGACATTTTTTAATCCTTTGCGGATATTAACTTCTGCATTCTCTATGAGTTTTGGAAATGACTGCCATTCCTCCTTGAATGAGGGGAGACCCTCGGCCGCATTCGAAAAAACCCGTTTACTGTCATCTCCAAAGAGGCACTTCCAGTTTGCAGGCCTCCAGTAATCATACCAGAGGCGATGCTTTTCCCTTACCGACAAAATCAGATTCATTGGAGGCGCTTCACCAAGTTCCTCGGCGAAGTTCCCTTTAACGAATGGTATCTTTTTCTTAATTGCGAGAGATTCAATACCTTCAGTGTATTTATCAAGAAATTGATCATTAGCGGCATCCCATTCAAAGGATGAAGGAGCAAGGATGACAACTCTGCAGTTCTCGGACTGCAATTCGTTAATAAGTTTTTCATAAGACTCTAAGAATTCTTTAAGAGCAGCTTCTCCCTGGAGAGACTCCATTTTGCCAAACTGGGAAATGACCACATTTGCGCCTACTCTTTTGAGTTGCTCGTTAAGACTCCCGAATGCCTCCCGTCTCCATCTTTCACGGACCGTACTTTGAAAGAAAACAGTATCCCCTTCCCATGCCAAATCCCTGAACTTAATATTTAAATCCTTAAAACGGTGAGTGATCGCTGCTTCTAATGTCCCATCTTTCTGTGCTCTTACCAAATCAGTGCCACCAAGAAAGGCAACAACGTCTCCGTCTTCTAATTGAAGTGGTTTAGCGGAAACTGAGGAAATAGAAAAAAATAAAATCGCTAATAGCCTAATCATCATATTATTGGTTTGGTTTGACTCCTTAATTGAATCCAAACAGCGGTGATTTTGCACCATTTTATAAGGTTAAATAGACTGGTCAATTCTTTTCCCATGCCCCTAGTTTATTAAGGCTCTAATCTACGGTTCCCACGTCAACCCACTCACCTAGTTTTGAGGATTTCAGAGATGCATCAGTAAAGAGCTGAGCTTTGAGACCATCAACTAGGTTAGGTGCATCCACTTCTAACTGGGACTTACCACCCATCACTTCACGAAGTGCAGGAATGACCCATTTCTCAAACCGATTACCAATATCAAATCCTCCAGGATCAACCTCCTTAACAACTTCAAC
>JABSSR010000084.1 GCA_013213965.1 Verrucomicrobiales bacterium
AAGTACGATCAAACAAATCAACTACATCGCTCATGACATAATCGCGGAACTGGTAGGAACTGATGCAAAGTTTGGAGTCACTCTCGGTGACATCATGAACAATAATCTTGATCTTTTCCCACCTTCCAATGCGAACTTAGCTCTGATAGGAATTCCCTGGTACAACGTGGTAGGCAACCACGATATCAACTTTGACTCTCAGGATGATGCTGGATCCGATGAGACCTTTCATCGTTTCTTTGGTCCAAACTATTACAGCTTCGACCATGGTCCGGTCCACTTCATCGTCCTCGATGACGTAGAATGGTCCGGCAAAAACTACAAGGGTGGTCTTAATGAGGATCAACTCACCTTTGTGAAAAACGACCTTGCTCTGGTTCCTGAAGAAAAACTTATCGTCCTGATGATGCATATTCCTCTCATAAATGTAGGGAACCGGCAAAAACTATACAGGCTCATCGAAAAACGATCATACACGATGTCAATTTCCGGCCACACTCACTGGCACGCTCACAAGCTAATTGACGAAAAGGACGGATGGAAAGGCAATAAAGATGAGGTCGCAATTCCGCACGCCACAATGCGTGACGGTGCACCGAACGGCTACTCGATCATTACTTTTGATGGTACGAAACATACACTGGACTTTAAGGCAGCGCGTCAACCCGCCTCTTATCAACTTAGCATTCATGCCCCGGACCAGATTGATCCTAAGAATGAAAATCAACAATTCATCTATGTGAATGTATTTAATGGATCAGCAAAATCCAAAGTGAAGATGCGGATAGGCAAAGAGGCAGATTGGATCCCTCTTAATAAGACAGTGGAAAATGATCCTTACTATGTCGAGTTACGTGAACGTGAAGCCATGAACAGCAAGGATGGAAAAACTCATCTTAATCCACCCAGCCCCTCAGACCACTTATGGAAAATTCAAATACCTGCAGGACTTGAAATCGGTTCACATCTGATAGAAATAGAAGCGACTGATCATTATGGTCGTTCCCACAAAGGAAATAGAGTCATCAGGGTCAATAAGTAACAGCGTTATCAGCTTCTATTAGCTAATTCGGTTAATCTGTCCAAAGATCGATCCTGCAAAGGCTCGACTCTTTAAGGGGAAATCCTTAAGCAATTATTTTTGAGAAACTACTTTTCCCCATCAGTCCGACTCTCAAGATTAAGTAACCTTTCTGACTGCTCAGGACTAAGTGCATTGCTATTTTGCTGGACCCAATCCTTGGCCTGATCAGGTTCTCTCTTCGCCCATTCGCGCACGCCCCTCTCAATTGCCCCTTCTCTTTGTCTGTCATTATCAATGGTTGCTGCCCATGTCACGGCCGAGGACGGATCCTCTTCGAAAGTGGCCTTGGCAATTGATGCAATTCCATTATCACGAAAATCACCCCGTGGCTGCTCTAGGATCCAGTCCGCAGCACCTCCAGGATCCTCATTTGTCCAGTGCCACATGGCATACCCGACCGCATCTGTCCTCCCACGACTTTCCGGCTGATCAATCAGCCACTGAGCTGCTTTGGAAGGTTCCTGACTAGCCCATCGACGACCCACTTCACGTACTTGGCTATCGGTCCTCTCCTCTGTCGGGATATCATTAATGAACGATGCCGCTTCTTCTGGCTCTAATGAAGCCCAACCTCCTAGGGCTCTACTCATGGCTGATTCCCTGTCATCACCTTCAAGAGTCATGGCCCATTCCATGGCTTCTTGCGGCGCTCTTTTCGCCCATAGGTTAGCAATATTTCCTGCGGCTTTTTCTCGTGCCTCTCCCGGATCAAGTTCAAGGAGTCTTTGTGCAGCTTCAACGGGATTAGAAGCGGCAATAGTTTCCAAAGCTCCTCCGAGAGCCCCTTGACGCTGATTTTTTGGCAAGGAGTTAGCCCAGGCAAGTGCAGCGTCCGGATCCTGCCGGACCCACTCCGAGGCGATAGTTCCGGCAAGGGCATGTCCCATCCATCCATCCTTGGCCATATCTTTTCCCTGGTCTGACATCCATTCAAGTGCCCTCTGTGGATCCTGAGAAGCAAGCGCACGCAAAATGGAAAAAGTGGCATCCCTCGCATGGTCCTTGTTCTTCATTTGCTCAACGTGGGCAAATGCCGCGTCCGAATCAGCCGAGGCCCAGCGCGTCAATAAGAGGCCCACTGCCATCTTCATATGTGGATCCCATTGCGGTGCACTTTCTTGCAGGGCAATTAAAGCTTCCGGCATTTCCTTTGGACTGAGTCCATTCACATAAGACATAAGTCTCTGGACCCGATTCAACGGATCAGGATCTGCTAGAATTTCCTTCACCGACTGGATCGCGATGGGAATCTTTTTTCCTGTTCCTGTCTTATCAGAACTCTTGCGCGCAGAACCTCCTTTACCAGATGGTCCGACTTGGAAGTCTGAGGATAAACTCATTCCTTTTGCCCCAGAAGCCTTGGATTCGACCCGAAGAGTTTTGAGTTCTTTCTTGAGTCTGGAGTTCTGGGAAAACTGAAAAAAGATAATAATAAGACCAACAAATAGGGAACAAATACCAATTTTTTTAGATGCGTTCATGAGTTTACTAGGATGATTAGAATAATAAGTCTCGATAGAATTCCTCACAAGAAATTATTTTTCCTAAAAAAGATATATTAAAAGAACTAGAAAATAACTAGAAACTCTCCAAAAGATGACCCCCGGACTTGCCTAGGGCTTCACTCAGAACGATACTGCGATCCCCATGACAGAAGAAGAGCAATATATCCTAGAAGTAAACGATGACGAGGTCCGCTGCCACCGCCCTGACGGCACGATGGATTCACTTTCATGGAAGAATCTGATCAGAGTTGAAATCGTTGTGACTGAGGACAACCCACTCCCCGCAACATTCATTGCCCTGCACGGACCAAACTCGACTATTGTAATTCCCGAAGGTGCAACAAATGCGGACGAACTCAGCGAGAGGCTCTTCACTCTGGAAGGATTTGATGCAGACATCTTTGTTGAATCAATGTCAGCTCAGACAGCTAACACGTTCGTTTGCTGGACACTGAAAGAATAAAATAGTCCAACCCTAAGAATGCACAGGGAGCCTCTCCTCGAGCTAATTGAGATCTACTCCGAAAAATTCCCTTTGGAGAATCAGACGATCTCAGAATACAAAACGTTTATAAATAAAAATCCGCAGTG
>JABSSR010000085.1 GCA_013213965.1 Verrucomicrobiales bacterium
ATTAATGCTTTGTATTATTACCCTTTCAGAATCACAACGTTTAATTGTGTCTGTGATGGGTCTCGCACTGACAGCAGCTCCATATTTAATGGCTGATTCGAAGACCTTTTCGATTTGTGCCGGTCTAATCCATGGTCTGGCCCCGTCATGGACAGCAACGTATTCTGTCCCTTCCTCCACAGTTTCTAATCCGTTCGTGACTGAGTCCCTTCTCGATTTGCCTCCGGTACAAATTCTAATCTTTTTCCCCCTATTAGTATCGGAAATTACATCTTTAATTTTTTGTACACTCTTTTCATTAATGACAACGATCACCTCGTTTACGCTATTGCATTCTAGGAATGCATTGATGGAATATTCGATAACGGTGATGTCTCCGATATTAGCAAAAATTTTATCGAAACCCATGCGGCTGCTCGAGCCTCCGGCTACAATAATTGCTGTCAGAGAATTATTCAGAACGTCTTGCACTTATGAAAGCCGCTGCATGACTCCGGAAGAAAGAGTCTTATTATCTGCACGTCCTTCAGTTTTTTGTTGTAATATTTTCATTACCTGCCCCATTTCCTTTCTTGAGGTTGCTCCAGACTCATTTATGGCTTCGTCGATGAGTTGACTTATTTCCTCTTCACTTAAGGCCGCAGGAAGATACGCTTCGAGTATGGTTACTTCCTTCTTTTCATTTTCTGCCAGATCATTTCTTCCGCCCTCTTCAAATTTTTCAATTGAATCTTGTCTTTGTTTGATTGCTGTTCGGACAACTCCGATTTCAGCACCGGCGTCCAGCTGACCTTCGGCTCCACATTTTTCAATCGTTGTATTGGTGATAGCTGTTTTCAATGAACGTAATACAGCAAGCTTAAGGCTGTCCTTTGCACGCATTGCATCTTTAAGGTCAGAGGTGATTGTTTCGGAGAGTGACATGGACTAACTTTCCTTCCTTATTCCAATAATGTCTAACAAGTAATAATTACCAAATAGCATTGGTCTTTCTTGATACTTTTCAGGAGACATATGTGTTTAAAAGGATTAATTGGAACTGAGGCCAATGAGCGATAAGAAAACGAAGGGGCTATTCTCTGTATTTGGAAGTATTTTTTTTGGGCTTTCAATCGCAGTCCTAGGCTCAATTTTTGTATATGGTTTGTTAATGGCATACGGAAGAGCTAAAGAAACCCGTTCATGGCAAGAGACTCCTTGTCTTATTGTGAAATCAGAAATTCAAGAATTCAGGCCAACACCTAATAGCCCATTCCATTATGTTTCAGTGGTTGAATATGTTTATAATTATGGAGAAAAGGACCGTACAGGCAAATCTATTAAGCGTGTGGATGGCCCCAGTTCCGACCGTAAAAGGGCCGAAAAAAAGATTATACCATTTCCTAAAGGAAAGAGTACACAATGCTGGGTTAATCCAGATGATCCCGATAGGGCGATCCTTAAACAAAGCACCTTGGCTCCTATGTATACGCTCTGGTTTCCAGGTTTATTTGTGGTTGCAGGGATTGGAATCGCACTGAATGCAATTAGACGTTCAATTAAGAATGGGTAGTATTAATTTCAAGTCATTGCGGTTGATGTTTACCCGGACTTAGTTGTATTTTTTGTTTTAATTATGCAAAATTTTAAGATGGACCCGAAGTCTCAAAATTTTGTGGCCGTTGTGGTGCAGATGATCATTCTTTCTGTGCTCTTATTCGTGCAGAGTTGCTCTGACAAAAATTCTTCAGGTTCAGAAGAGGGAGCAGGACAGATTGATATTTCAGAGAATTCTAAATCACCGGCAGTTGGGGGAATGATTGTTGCTCCTGGCCTGCAGAACAGAAAAGTGATTAAACCGCTCGAAGATGCTTGGCGCAGAATTGATCCGAAGAAGGATGGTTGGGACTCTGAGGTATTGAGTGAATCAGCGACTAAGAAACTCAAGGAGATGGCAATCATTATTCAATCGGCAGAGAAATTAAAGAGTTCAAACATGGATCAATTTGCAGACGGTAAATATAAGGGCAGTCCTTTGCGACCTGCAGTCCTTGAGCCATATTTTAATAATAAAGAATTTGCTGTTTTTAGGGGAGATCCTGATGGCGGTAATCGGATTCCTCTGTCCACTGCTATGGATGGACTTGTTTTTTCCTTTGATGACTCTTCTGAAATTGAAGTGGAGTTTAAGCTCTATAGGATCAACTTATTAAAGGAGCGTTTCAGTGCTCAGGTACTTGTTCATATTTCGGGACCCGTCAAGGGACAGCAGATTCAAATCAATTCGGAGTGGAATACTTTTTGGACTTTATCTGAGGAGGATCCCAAGTTACTTGATATTGAAGTCCTTTCTTTTGAAGAAGTTCGTAGATTGGGACAGAGGAGTGAAAAACTCTTTGCAGATGTGACGAGTTCTGTGTTTGGAGATGAGAGTGCTTATCGTGAGCAATTCTTGAGATCTACAGATCATTGGAGGTCCCGGATAGCTCGTGATTTTGGATTGGATGTTGTTGCTAATCACGGCATGGCTCTTGGTGATGTTAATGGGGACGGCCTAGATGATTTATATGTTTGTCAGCAGGGAGGCCTTCCTAATCGTCTGTTCATTAGAAGCCCTGAGGGTAATCTTAAAGACATCACTGCCGAAAGTAATACTGGATGGATAGACTATTGTGCTAGTGCTCTGATTCTTGACTTCGACAATGATGGGGACCGTGATTTGGCCATATCTCAGGACTTTAAAATTCTTTTCATGGATAATCTTGGTGACGCCAAATTTGAACTTGCTCTTGGTCTGGGAACACATGCCCAGACCTTTTCAATAACGGCATCAGATTATGATAATGATGGTGACTTGGATCTGTTTCTTTGTGGCTATAATCCGCCCGCAGGTTATGAGGGAGAGAGCGGTGTGATGGGTGAACCGATGCCTTATCATGATGCAAGGAATGGCGGAAAGAATAAACTTCTTCGTAATGACGGGAATTGGAATTTTACGGAAGTAACTAAAGAAGTTGGGCTTGATCACAATAATGATCGATTCAGTTTTGCGGCGAGTTGGGAGGATTATGACAGGGACGGTGATCCTGACCTTTATGTGGCCAACGATTATGGCCGCAATAATCTCTATCAGAACAATTCGGGTAAATTTGTTGATGTTTCGCAAGAACTGGGAGTTCAGGACATGTCGGCCGGAATGTCTGTGAGTTGGGGAGACTATAATAGAGACGGTTTATTTGATTTATACGTGAGTAATATGTTTTCGTCGGCCGGTAATAGGATTACTTACCAGCGCCAATTCAAGTCTGGCGCAGAGTCAGTTCAGATTGAAGATTTTCGCAGGCATGCGCGAGGCAATTCTCTCTTTGAGGGGGTCTCTGGTAATCCATTTAGAGACGTTAGTGAAACAACAAATGTAACTATGGGCCGTTGGGCATGGGGTTCACGTTTTGCAGATATAGATAATGATGGCTGGCTTGATTTATTGGTTGCTAATGGATTCATTACTTCTCCTGATCCTGGAGACTTGTGAAGCGTTTATTGGCGACAGGTCGTGTCGCAGTCTCCTCTAACTGCTAATGATGGAGAAGATAAGAATCTTCTTTATAAGCAGGGCTGGAGGGCTCTAAACAGGCTATTGCATCAGGACCGATCCTTCAGCGGGAGAGAAAAGAATTGCGCATTTATTAACTGTAAAGGTAAAGGATTTGCTGATAATTCGGCAGTTACTGGATTTAATTTTGCTGATGATGCGCGTGCTCTAGTTGCAAATGATTGGGATTTTGATGGTGATTTAGATGTTTGGCTGACATGCCGCAATGCTCCGAGGGTCAGGCTTCTGGAGAATCGATCAGAAAAGAATGCAGAATGGTTAGGTATTAAGTTGGAAGGCGACGGTGTCAAAGTTAACCGAGACGCAGTAGGGTCGACTGTGGAGGTATGGATTGAAGGAGTAAGTTCTCCGCTTCTTAGAACAGTCCATGGGGGAGACGCATTCTTATCGCAGTCAGGTTCTTTCCTGCATTTTGGGCTTGGTGATTCGAACAAGATAAAGAAAGTCGTAGTTAGGTGGGGAGTAAATTTTTCAACTGAGATTCTGGGAATTGAATCGTCTAATTTTTATATTATTAGATCCGGATCTCAAGAGGCAGTTCCTTGGGTCCCACCAGTACTAAAGCCTTTAATTGCTTCTGCGCAGAATGTATTACCGGATGAGGATGAAGCCCGTATTGTATTGCCTGCGCGGCTTCCTTTGCCAAAGATTGATGGTTTTCCAGGATACAGTGGGCCTGTCCTTATTAATCTTTGGTCTGCTACTTGTGAGCCATGTATTGAGGAGTTGAAAGAATGGTCTGATGGTGAAAAAAAATTAGCAGAATCAGGTCTGAGAGTGCATTTACTAAATGTTGATGAGAATCAAGAAATTCCTTTCGCTTTTCCTTTTAAGAGTACTTCTGTTTCTATGGAAGGTATAAGGATACTTGATCTTTTTCAAAAAGCTGTTCTTGATCGGTGGGTAGATTTGCCAGTGCCAAGTAGTTTTCTAGTCGATGAGGATAATAATGTGGCTGTAATTTATAAAGGAAGAGTATCTTTAGGGCAGCTTCTGAATGATTTACGAATTCTCAGTGCTTCAAAAGATTCTTGGAGGGTTTCTGCGGTTCCGTTTCCTGGTCGCTTCATTAGCCAGTTGCCTGAACCGGATCCTATCCGAGTCAGTTCGCAGTTATTAGACGCTAATGAGCCAAGGTACGCATTGAGTTATCTTGAACAATTCAATCAAAAGCATCCGAATTTTCCTGACGTTATAAGAATGATGAAAATACTTAGAGGAGGGTTGAGTGTTAAAACCGATAAAGGCATGCAATTATTGGAAACAGCTAATTCTTTGCGTGATTCCGGTGATAATCTTTCAGCTATTGAAAAGTATAAGGAGACATTGCGCCGCTTTCCGAAACTTATTGAGGCAGCGGAAAATTTGGCTTGGATTTTGGCAGCAGATAAGGACCCTTCAATTCGTAAGCCCAAAGAAGCGAAGGCTCTTGCCGGACGTCTTTGCGAGATCACTAATAACAAGAATCCCGACTATTTGGATCTTCTCTCCATTGCTCAGGCTGCAGATGGAGATTTTAATGGGGCAATAAAAACGATAATTAAAGCTATCGAAGTTTATGGTAATGATCCTGAGTCGTTGTCTGCTCAAGGTAGACTTGAACTTTATCGTCAGAAGAGGCCCTACATTAAATGATAATATTATAAGATATTGCGTGTGGCATTGAAACAATCTAGTGTCTGAAGGATGCGATCAATTGTTTTGCTATTGTTCCTTTTTACTTTTAATGGGAGTTTGGAACTCAATGCAAATGAGCATGATATAAATTGGAAGGAAGCCAGACAATTCTGGGCTTTTGTAGGTCCAGTCAAAATCGACCCACCAACAATTAATGGTGGAGGATGGATTCGGGGAGATATTGATCGTTTCATTTTTTCTGAGATGGAGAAGAATGGATTGGAGCCTGAGACCGATGCCAGTTCAGAGGTTCTGATTAGAAGATTGTTTTATGATCTTATTGGTCTTCCTCCGTCATCAGATGAAGTGAAAAGGTTCAAAGAGGATAATAATGAAAAGAAATATGAAAGATTAATTGATAGTCTCTTGGACCGTCCTGAGCACGGTGAAAAAATGGCGAGTTCCTGGTTAAATGTTGCTCGTTATGCTGAGGACCAGGCTCACCAAGTTGGAAATAATGAGAAATTCTTTTATCCTCATGCTCATCGGTACAGAGAATGGGTGATTAAGTCATACAATAGTGATTTACCGTACAATCAGTTCGTTCGGTTACAGTTAGCTGCTGATAAAATTGAGGGAATAAATGATGAGGATCTCGTTGCTCTCGGTTTTTTGGGCTTGGGACCTCAATACTATGATCGGGGCAGGCTTGAAGTTAAGGCTGAAGAATGGGAGGATAGTGTGGATGTAGTGAGTCGAGGATTTCTTGCTCTTACTGTAGCATGCGCAAGATGCCATGATCATAAGTATGATCCGATAAGCGTTGCTGATTATCATGCGTTGGCTGGAGTATTTGCGAGTACTCAGATTCACAAACGTGAACTGGATAATCAGCATGGCACCAAAACTGTGATACATGTGGTAAAAGATGGGAAAGTACAGGATTTGCCGATATATAACAGGGGCGATGTTCAAGACAAGGGGGAGGTAATTTCAAGAGCATTTTTGAAAATACTATCAGGAGAAGATTCAAAAAGATTTACGAAAGGCAGCGGCAGGCTTGAGCTTGCTGAGGCAATTTCCGATCCGCAGAACCCATTAACTGCTAGGGTCGCTGTTAACAGAATTTGGCAACTGCTATTTGGGCGTGGATTGGTTTATACAACAAGCAACTTTGGCCATCTGGGTGCTCGTCCGACTCATCCCGAATTATTGGATCATCTTGCCATCTCATTCATTGAAGGCGGGTGGTCGGTTAAGAGTTTGATGAAGAAGATTCTGTTGTCCTCCACTTATAGACAGAGTTCTCTCGTGTCTTCCGATAAGCGAATGAAAGATGAGGATAACAAGTTCTACTCATACCATAAGAGGAGGCGACTTTCGGCGGAAATGATTCGGGATTCAATGTTAGCTGTTTCAGGACAACTTGAACGTGGGGACAGCGGAAAGGAATCGAATCTAATTTCGAATCAAAAGAATTTGAGACGGACTGTGTATGGCAGAATCAGCAGGAAGGAGCTCGATCATTATTTGGCCCTCTTTGATTATCCTGATGCCAATATTCACAGTTCGAG
>JABSSR010000086.1 GCA_013213965.1 Verrucomicrobiales bacterium
CGCCGTCTTCATCAAGGTCAGTAGCAATTAAGCGCCTCGGGTCGGCCCTTGAAAAAAATCCACTATCATCCGGCCACATCTCATCGAACTGACCATTATCCTTCGCTATCAATATGACACCAAGGCCTGCATTCATGCGGCCAGTCTCCCTCTGAGCAGCGTTAAAGTTTTGAGCAAGAGCGATGTCCTTTCGACCATCCCGATTGACGTCAGTTAATACAATATCCATGACCGGTGCCATCTGCGATAGTAAAGGCAGGGGCTCGGCGATGAATTTACCTTTGCCATCATTACGGAACAGCATTGTGGAAAGAGTATTCACTTCAAGACGCTTGGATTCTTTGATTGCCTGGGGCGTATAAATTTCACGAATCGTCTTACTCGCAAAAGAAGAGTAAGTAGGAACCCTATCAACCAAATGAGGCATAGCCGTGGTCGAACAGCTGCGGCCTCGGACAGGAAGGAGTTTGCCTTCCTTGTACTGAGCCTCGACAAGTTGCAATGTTCCGGTACCTCCAAAATCAGCTGCAAAAATTGTTGCGGGTTTCTCTTTTGATACGCTGTACTTGGTATTGGTTCCAAAGTTACCGGCAATGATATCATTATCACCGTCCTGATCCACGTCTCCGGCCACAACACAGTTCCACCAGCCAGTGAAATCATCGAGACCTAGGCTCTCTGTAATTTCATGGAACCCATCTTCTTTGTTCTGGTAAACCCGGACCGGCCCCCACTCCGTGGCCAAGATAAGATCAGCTCTCTTATCACCGTCTATGTCAGACCATTTCACATCCGTCACCATACCTGAGGAAATGGCAGAACATTGAACCTTTGAGAATCGACCTGCCTCATTGATCAACAATACACTCTCCGGACCGATTGGATATTTTCCGGGAACGAACCTCGAACCAATAAATAGATCCAAATCACCGTCTCGATCAATATCATGAGCCGCGGCTCGGCTTCCACTAAAGTTCAGATCCGGTAGCATTTCCTTTGGAGCACGGCTTAGTTGGCCTGATCCGTCGTTAAGGTATAGCCGGTCCTGGTAATGCTCATGACCGGCAGCCTGACTGGCTCCACCACTAACCACGTAAAGATCCTGATCACCGTCATTATCAGAATCAAACCAAAGGGCATCAACGTCCTCATAGATTTGATCCACCTTTAAGGCAGGACATGCCACACGGCTGAATTGTCCTTTCTTATTCTGGATGAATAAAGCACTTTGCCTGTCCCTCGCCGCACCAATGAAGACATCCTTGTCCCCGTCAGAGTCCACGTCACCAATTGCAAGGGCCGGACCAAACCTGGAAAGTCGGTTAGGCAATAAGGGTTGTGAAGTGAAATCATCGTAGAAATTCTCACTGTGAATAAAATTGATCCCAAGAGCCTCATCGATTTGAGAAAATAACCGGGCCTTAGGATTCGAAGCTTTGTCAGGGGATCCTGTCGTTCCTGTTCCGGATTCCGTGATCCGGTAATGCCAATCAGGAACAATGTTTTGGACTTTTTGTAAATGCCCACTCGGCCAATTAATGATGAGTTCTTCGGGGTCACCCCAAGAAGAAGGCCAGCCAAAATGAATGACCGGCTCGGCACCACTCATGTAACCGCGTGAGCTGGTCATGATGCGGTTCATTAATTGACCGTTAGGCATCTTCAAAGTGAGTCGGGCACCAAGACCAAAATAATTACTCTCTATGCCCTTAAGGTAAATAAGCATCGACCGGTGACTATGACTAGAAGCACCTTTTTGAGAATTGTTACCTAAATTCATATAAATACCGACCGGGTCATTCATGTTATTGACCACAACATCCAGGTCCCCGTCACGGTCAAGGTCGGAGAGGACCGCACCATGACTGACCGTTTCCTCGTTCAGTCCCCAGTCATCGCCTGACTTCTCAAACTTAAAATTACCACGGTTACGAAAGGCCAAGTTCTTTTCCTTTAATCTTGGTGAATCGAGGAATATTTTCCTGAGCTCCTCAACAGTTGCACCATTCGCACCGGCCTGACGCATCCTGATGCTCTGGTCGGCGTCCTGAACGTTGCGCTCAATACCGTTCGTAAAAAAGATATCCTCTAATCCGTCATTGTCGAGATCACCAAAGATCGCAGCCCAGGTCCAGTCCGTGCTGTCAATTCCTGCATGAAATGCGACATCGATAAATTTTCCAGTCCCCGTATTCACATGCATGACATTGCGCATGTACTGGCGAGGCTCAAGATTATCTAGGAACCATGCCGTGTCAGTCATTGCCCCCATCATCGTCTTCTGCTTGAAGTGAGTCGTGGCAGACATATCAGAACTAAGATAATCAAAGCGGCCATCATTATTAATGTCCGCAAAGTCAGAACCCATTGAATACCATGAAGTGTAGGCCAAGGCATCCTTAGTCACCTCCTCAAATGTGGAATCTCCATTATTACGGTAAAGATGGTCCGGTGTATGGAAGTCATTGGAAACATAGAGGTCAGGCCAACCGTCATCATTATAATCCCACCAGACCGCTGAGAGACCATGTTCGCGGGCAATGTTAATACCGGAATCACGGGTCACGTCTACCAGTTTAGGCATACCACCTTCTCCTACACCGTCGTTACGAAAGAGTCGGTCATGAGTGCCTAGTTCGCGAGGCAATCCATCAATCATTTCAAACTGATCGGCCTGGCTCGGGTGAGCCCGAACGATACCACTATTGTCTTTCTTGGTCAGGACCTTTCCTTTGAACATTTCTTTGATCGAAATGAGCCGTGTCGAGGTGCGATAAAAATCCAGGTCCCCGTCCCTGTCATAATCTGCAAAAGCAACCATGGTCGGTGCGCGGTAAGGATCTTTGCTCCCTCCCACAAAACCTCCACTGAAAGTACCCTTTCCCTGATTCATATAAATTTCGTCAGGATTGCCCTTGTTGCATACGTAGAGATCGAGTTGCCCGTCACCATTAATATCAGCAAAGGCGGCACCTGATCCCCATGACTCGGTATCAACAATGCCCGCCTCTTCAGTTACGTCCTCAAACTGCCATGGAGCTTTTTGCCTGAACAGTTTGTTGGGTCCGTCCTGTGAGACCATGAAAAGATCAGGCAACCCATTATTATCATAGTCTCCAACGCTCAGACCGGCTCCACTGAATAAATAATTTTTAATGTTCTCATTATTGAGTCGGTTGCGAAAATTCACTCCTATCGATGGGCCGTTTCTCCGGTAGAACCTTGCTCCGGAACTTTTTTTGGAATCGGAGATCATTACATTTCTCCTTAACTCCTTGCCCTCTACCCATTGATCTAATTGCTTGAAAGGGACCAATTCCCATTCAGTCTCAGCCTTAGAAGCTGTCTGTTCTGGCCCCGATCCACCACCACATGAAAAAAACATGAGTGGTAGAAAAATACAAAGGACCGGGTACGGCTTCATTTTTATATCCATTCCTAATGGCCATTTATAGCTCAATTTTGTGTTCTTTGCTCCTAAGAAAATTAACCCTCCCCACAAACTAAAAAAAGCATTATGGTATGAACAGGAGCTCCTCGAGAAGCTTCACCCAAAAAACCCTCACCTGCTCAAAGAAAAAAATGTTCATTCCCTGCATTTTAAAGTCTTCATTGACCGGCCTCCTTACCCTTAGTCCGTTCCTTTGCATTGCCCAGACAATCGTTATCAATGAAATCCACTACGACGAAAAGGACAAAATTGTCCGGGCCGAATTCATCGAGCTTTATAATGCAGGCGAAGAAACAGTTGATCTGTCCGGTTGGTATTTTTCCGAGGGAATTGATTATAACTTTCAAGAAGGAGTCACTTTGGGCGCTGGAAATTATCTCGTCATCGCCGAGGATCCTCAGACCATCGAATCTCAGTTCAATGTCAGTGATGCTCTTGGACCATTCGAGAACGGAACCTCATTAAAGAATTCCGGTGAAAAGATTACACTGCGTGATCCGGACGGAAACAAAGTAGACGAGGTTAATTATTCCCTTGGATTCCCCTGGCCCATTGTCGGGGATGAGAGAGGAGCTTCTTCGGCCAGTCCATCAATCGAACTCATCAATCCGGGACTCGACAATGATCTGGGAGGGAACTGGAGAGCTTCCGGTTTTCCGGTCACTACAGCGACCGTTGCCGGCGGACCAAAAAAATTCATCAGTTCAGGCGATGTCTGGGAATATCTGGACAACGACAGTGACCTTACTGAATCTGACTGGGCCACGGACTCCTCCAACACTGATAATTGGAAGAGTGGTCCGTCCCAACTCGGTTACAATGAGGGGGACGAGGCGACTCTGGTCGGAGACGGGGACGGGGACTTTAGTACTTCTCCTCGTGCTGTGACCACTTATTTCCGCACTAGTATCGAAGTTTCTCAGGTCGAGGGATTCTCCGGCATGCTCTTTCGCCTAGTACGTGATGACGGGGCCGTCGTTTATGTGAACGGTATAGAAGCATTCAGGGACTCTATGCCTGAAGGAAAAATTGATGCTGAGACCCTAGCCAGTAGAAGTCAGGGAGGCTCCTCTGAGAGGACCTTCTACGAGCACAGTGTTTCTCCGAGCCTGTTCACGAACGGAACTAACGTGATCGGTGTAGAAGTTCACCAGAGAAGTACCGGCAGCAGTGACATGAGCTTCGATCTTGAGCTGATCGGTGAGGTCGGAGGGACCGTTTCCAATGCCGCACCCACGCCCGGTTCAAGGAACAGGTCCTATTCCTTGAAGTCTCCTCCACAATTAAGGCAGGTCAAACACGGTCCCGTAGAACGGGAACAGGAAAAGGATAAAACTATAAGATCAGGTGAAGAAGTCCTGGTCAGCGTCAAGGCCACCGATCCTGAAGGAGTCGCTCAAGTCATGTTGGAATACCAGATCGTGAAACCGGGCGATTACATCGAATATGAAGATCAACGATATAATAGCGATTGGGTTGTTCTGGAAATGGTCGACGACGGGACCAGAGGAGATATTACCGCAGCAGACGATACTTTTTCAGTCATTATACCATCAAGCGTCCAAAAGAACCGGCACCTGATCCGTTACAGAATCCTTTCCACTGACGTGAGCGGAGTCTCTATCAGAGGACCCTATGAAAATGACATGGGTTACAACTTTGCCTATTTCGTTTATGACGGCACACCGGACTGGAGTGGTTCGGCCCGCTCGAACGGCTCAAAGATAACTTTTCCAGGCTCTCTCATGTCAAGCATTCCCACTTATTTTCTACTGACCAAAGAATCATCAGTGACCTCTTCCCAGTTCGGAGGATACGGAGGATCAGAATATAGATGGAAAGGAACGCTGATTTACGACGGTAAAGTCTATGACCATATCCGGTACCGGCCCAGGGGCGGAGTTCACCGGTTCCAGTTCGGAAAGAATTTTTGGAAGTTTGATTTTAACCGAGGAAGACGGTTCCAGGCCCGTGATCGGGCAGGTAAAAAATACAAGACGAAGTGGGACAAGCTAAACTTCTCATCAATCATCCAGCAAGTGAACTTTGGAAATAGAGGTGAGCAGGGCCTATTCGAGAGTGTTGGATTCAAGTTATTCGAGCTTTGCGGGGTCGAGTCATGCAAAACTCATTACTTACAATTCTACGTGATCGACAATGCGAGCGCTTCAGGGTCGAACCAGTACAGCACTGATTATTATGGTTTATTTCTCGCTATCGAGCAGATGGACGGGCAGTTCTTGGACGAGCATGACATGCCGGACGGGAACCTGTACAAGATTGAAGGTCATAGTGGCTCATCCAATAATCAGGGCCCGACACAGGTCACGAACAGGTCCGATGTGTCATCATTCATCAGCGGTTACCGAAACAGGAACCCCAGTGCAGACTGGTGGCGTGAAAATCTGGACGTTGAAAAATACCTCAGTTACCGAACGATCGTTGAAGGAATCCATCATTACGACATCGCCTACGGTAAGAATTACTTCTATTACCACAATCCTGAAACCGGAAAATTTCAGATGCACCCCTGGGACCTGGACCTGACATGGGCCAACAACATGTACGGAAACGGTAACCATGACTTTAAAAACAAGGTCGCCAATAATTCCGCTTTCAGAACCGATTATAGGAACCGGGTCCGTGAAATCATGGACCTGATCTATAACGAGGACGAGGGCTACAAACTCATCGATGAAATGGTCCATGATGTCTGGTCGCCCGAGGGCCCGACCCTAGTCGATGCGGACCGCCGGTTATGGGACAATCATCCCCGATTAAATCACAAGGACCGTTACTATGACATTGCCTCGACACGTGACTTTGCCGGAATGATCCAGGTATTAAAGAAATACATTGTTTCGCGGGGAAACTGGATGAGGAGCAGTCTCCTCTCAGACAGAAATTCCATCCCACAGAAACCAACGATACAGTTCATCGGTGACGGAAACTTTCAGGCAAGTGATCTTCGTTTCTCCACAAATAATTACCGGAGCCAATCGAACACGACATTCTCCGCAATGGAATGGCGGTTAGCTGAAGTCTATAATCCCACCGTAAAAGGTTATGTGGAAAAGGATCCTTACATCTATGAAATCGAAGACCCTACCCTTTCTGGGGAACTGAAAACTTTCGAATCAAATTATCAGTTCATACCAACATCTGCCAGGGTCGGTCGCACTTACCGTGCACGGGTACGGCACAAAGACACTCAGGGCCGTTGGAGTCACTGGTCAGACCCTGTTCAGTTCGAGGTCACGAGCCCAGAAACCGGCACCTATGTCGATGCGTTAAGGATCACAGAAATCCACTATCACCCTAACGAAGCAAATCTTGCCGAGCAGGAACAGGGATGGAGCACGTCTGACTTTGAATATATTGAATTGCAGAATGTCAGCGGATCGGATCTTGATCTTACGAACTTACGACTCACCAAAGGAGTGAACTTTGACTTTGCATCCGGAACCATTATCAAAAGTAAAGACTATCTACTCGTGGTAAGAAACCGTGCCGCTTTCGAGTCCCGTTTCGGTACCGGCCTTCTCATCGCCGGAGAATGGGAAGAAGGGAACCGACTCGATAATGGAGGAGAGAATCTTAAACTCTCCTACGGTGCCGGAATTTCGATCATTGAATTCACCTATGATGACGCGGATCCCTGGCCCGAAGGCCCGGACGGGAACGGTTTCAGTTTGAACCTTGAGGATCCGGAAAATACCCAACCTGAAAATAATGGAAGTGCTGTTTCTTGGTACTCAGGTTCAGCTTCTCCCGGGTCAGAAGGATCCGAGGCAGCGCTGAACTTTGGGACTTGGGCAACTAGTAATGGGCTCGATCAAGCTGCTTCAAAGACCGATGACAATGATGGAGACAGAATCATTAATCTTATGGAGTACGCGCTTAATTCTGATCCTATTAAGCCTTCAAGAGAATCATTACCTCAGGTCAAAATTCAAATCTTAGACCTTGAAGATGAACCCAAAGAATACATCACCTTTACATTCACGCGGCAGGGACAAAGCAGCGACCTAGATTATGCGGTGGAATTTTCTGACAATCTTGCAGATTGGAAAAATGATACCGCCGTTCTTGAATCAACGACCACTAATGCGAATGGCACCGTGACTGAGCTTTGGCGTGCTCCTCTGAACGTTGAATCAACTGTTCAATGCTATTTCAGATTAAAGGTAAAGGGTTAGGGTAGGGAGTTAAATTGGGGCTCAGGATCTATTCCCGGACACTAATAAACCTGATAAACTCCTCTAATACCCGACGAAACTCAGGAACTTTTACATCGCGTTCGCAGCAAACTAACATGAGGCCTCCATCAGATTTGAAGTTACCATCCCATTCAGCTACCTGATCATCAGACCACGTTGAATCGTATTGACTAAGTTTGTCTCTGGGGATTCGCGTAATGTAAGCACGAAGCCCAATGTCTGTTTCGTCACGCGGTTCCCCAACAGGCCAATTTTCAAAATCAGATACGTCTCGGTCTTCTTCAGTCATGTTGATCTTATTTATTTAATCAGTATCGGCAAAGGTCACTGTGTTTCTTAAACGTCTTCGTTGTCCATTCACCGCTCTTTGAATCATGGCAGTTGGCACAAATAGCTGATTCCTTGGACAATCGCTGGTGTCGATCGGATGATGATTGATGCACCTTGTGACAGGTCATACAGGTCACAGAATCATTCCCAAGCCGGATCACATCACGAACATTTTCGA
>JABSSR010000087.1 GCA_013213965.1 Verrucomicrobiales bacterium
AGCCCGTGGAAGAGAACAAATCTCCCACCGAAGAACCTGCTCCAGAGCCAAAGAAAGAATCTAAAGAACAGTCTGATGCAGATCCATCAGAGAATACAAAACCTGCAGAGGAACCAACCAAGGAATCTCCTTAACCACTTAAAAGGAAAAATTTCCGCAGACTATCCAGGTCATGGGTAAGCGGCAGAAAAAACTAAGTCACGGGCTGGCTTACTTAATTTATCGGTTAGCCGAAACGGCTCTGATAATGCCCCCGATGTGGTTCTGCTACCGGACGGGTCAGTTCATTGGGCTCATTTGTTATTACCTCCTCAGACGTTACAGAAACCTTGCTGAACACAATGTTAGAATTGCATTCGCCAATGAAAAATCTGTTCCTGAAATGAAACGGCTCGTCAGGGAACATTTTATAACTGTTGGTGCTAACTTTGTTTGCAGCGCCAAACTCACAACGGTTCCTCCCAACAAACTCAATAATTACATTGAATACGAAGGCCTAGAACTGCTCGAAGAGAACGTCGAAAAAGGAATTCCTATCATTTATCTCGCCTGCCACATGGGTGCATGGGAATTATTAGCGCAAATCAATTCACCGGTACCTAATGTCCAGCAGTCAACGCTCTACCAAGCTCTTTCAAATCCCTATATTGACGCACACGTACTTAGAAAAAGACAAAGGACAGGCGTTAAAGCCTTTGACCGAAAAGATGGTTTCAACGCACCAATGGCTCATCTTCGCACGGGAGGAAGCCTTGGAATACTCGTAGATCAAAACGCAGGTTATCAAGGAGTCTGGTGCCCCTTGTTCGGCAAGCTGGCATCGACATCCAATCTGGCTCCACTCATGGCTGCTCGTTCCGGAGCAACGATGTTCCCTTATTTTGTTGCCAGTTTGGGTCCTTCAAAGTGGAAAATTATTATTTCTGAACCACTCGAGGTCAGCCCCGATGAGACAATCGAAACGACTACCGCAAAAATGAATTTATTGGTAGAAAAGATGATCACCAGATCACCCAAAGACTGGTTCTGGCTACATAATCGCTGGAAGACTCCCAAGACCCGTTTCCTCATAGAAAAATACAGAAGAGGTTTTTGCTTGCCCAAAAGCATTAAAATAGAAGACCTGCAACCATTCAATATTCTTATCGTTGCTCCTCGATCCTATAATCATTGTAAAATCTCAGTACAAACCATTCAAATCATCGCAAGGGGACGGCCAGATGCAAAAATTACGATTTTAGGAGATCATTCTAAGGTCTGGGAAAACGTTCATGAAATTCAAAAATTTATTGAGAGGCCTAGGCAGATAGATGGGAACCAGAACCATAATGATTCAATCCTCAACGGAACTTTTGACGTTGCGATCCTGTTCGATAATTCATTAGAAGCGGCGAAGGAAGCAAAGGGTGCAGGAATTCCGCACATTGTAGGATATAGTAATGATAAGAATGGTCGTTTTATTGATCATCAAATCACCCAAGAAAATTCTCCTGATGAGCCTGCATATTATAATAAAATTGCAGAGTCTATCGGCTCGAGAATACCTTGAGGTTGGGACTCAAGGCCTGTGACCTTTCAGTCACAGAACACTTTTCAGTTGTCGCATTCACTTGATCGCATAGAATGAGAGCGGTTGTCCGGAGACTATGGACTATCGACTGACGAATCCGCCAGGGCCTGACGGCAGCAACGGCAGTTTGTTCGAGAGTGCCGTAGTTCTCTGGCAGCCACTTCTTTACAAGTTATTCCGGTCAAGGAACTGATCCCCCTATATCAAATTCAATTTCCTGAAGATTCTTCCCCAATGAATCTATAATTTCCGGGGCCCTGTTCAACTGCTCTCCTTCAGCCCCCCGAAGCTTTGTAATCGTGTCTGATGGGTTTATCCGGTTCAATTTATACTTGGAATATCCCTCACCAGGATCTGCAATATCGGACTCACGCATCTCAAAATGCAAGTGAGCAGGATAACGTCCATTGGCACTGCCTACCTTGCCGATTATATCACCCCGCTGAACTAAGGCTCCAACAGCGACAAACACTTTGCCAAGATGCGCATAAACACTTTGGATCATTCTCCTTGCACGAGACGATCCCACTGCATGCTCTATGATAACTACGTTCCCCCAACTCTCACCGGCATCAGCGGCATAGAGGACGCGACCAGCAGCCACTGCAAAAATATCATCCCCTAGATCTGTATTCATTCCACCAATTCCATTTAAATCATCTGCCAGATGATTGCTACCGAATCCAGAGTTGAAATTCATGAACGGCTGAGCATTGTAGGTCAGTGCTCCGTTCTCTGAGCCTAAGGGACTGTCAAATCTTGTGGCGCGTGGAGTCAGAGCCGATTCCACGGGACGAACAAAAGAAAAAGCATCATCGAACGTGTCCTGAGACTGTTCCGGAACTAAAAATGGGCGCCAATCATCATAATCTCTTAAAATCACCCATTTCTGTTCCAATGGCGTTTTCTTTAAAATCCAAAGAAAAAACACTATTAAAATAGTAGAAAAGAGAGTCACCGGGACAGCAACTCTGAGGTTGAGGCCCTCTAGAAATTTTCGTGGAGGCACGTATTTGACGCTTCCCTTTCTGCGGTCGAAAGTTGACACCTTACAAAGCTGCCCAATGAATCCAGAAGTGCGAGAAAAAATTGATGCCCTTTTCATCAGAAAAGGGTTGAGGATGACAAAACCCAGAGAAATCATCCTCGAAGCTGCTTTTTCAGAAAAGGGAGACCATTTCACTGCCGAAGAACTTTACGAAAAAGCTAAAGAAATAGACTCTAGAGCATCGCTGGCCACACTTTACCGGACGCTGACTCTACTAGTAGAGGGAGGTTTATTGCATGAAATTGATCTTGGTAAAGGGGTCACCTCATACGATCCTAACTTCATTGAGCATCCGCACCATAATCACTTGATATGTATGGATTGCTCTGAGGTCATTGAATTTGAAGATCAACACATTGCTGTATTGGAAGATTGTATCACCAAGAGACTTGGATTTAGTCCCACCACCAAAAGCATCCAAATCAAAGCTAAGTGCGATAAACTTCGCAAGACAGGCTCCTGCAACAATCTCATCAGTAAATGAGCATCAACAGGAACTAACAAGAAATTTACAAAAAGTAACCACTATGTGGAAAGGCCGATTCCAGAAAGAAACGTCGTCATTGTTAACCCAGTACGGGGAATCAATTTCTTTTGATTGGCGTTTGTACAAGTATGACATTGCGGGGTCCATTGCACACGCGACCGCTCTCGAGAGGGCCGGCATAATTACCCAAGAAGAATGTAAAGAAATCACCGAAGGACTGAAGAGCATAGGAACGGACATTGAGCAGGGCTCTTTTGAGTTTGATATGAGCCTCGAAGATATCCACATGAATATCGAATCTGCTTTGACTGACAGGATCGGCGATGCTGGAGCCAAGCTGCACACGGCCAGGAGCAGGAACGATCAGGTCGCTCTTGACGTTAGGCTCTACTGCAGGGATTCTCTCAATGACATTCAAGAGAATCTCCGCGATATGCAGCGGGCACTCGTTCAATGCTGCAAAAGGTTCCCCGATTCAGTGATCCCCGGATACACTCACTTACAACGGGGGCAGCCGGTATTATTCTCACATCATCTCCTAGCATACGTTGAAATGTTCGAGAGGGATATACAAAGACTAAAGGATTCAATGCAAAGGATTAACGTAATGCCTCTAGGTTCGGGCGCACTCGCAGGCAGCACGATCGCACTGGACAGGAGTTTTATTGCTGAACAGCTCGGTTTTACAGAGATCAGTCATAACAGTATGGACGCAGTCAGTGACCGGGACTTTGTTGCTGAGGTCCTGTTCTGTCTGGCCCTGACAGGAACGCACTTATC
>JABSSR010000088.1 GCA_013213965.1 Verrucomicrobiales bacterium
CAGAATGGTCTGTTCGGGGAATTTAAATTCTATTCCGTCACCAAAGTCCCATCCTCCTAAGTTGATTGGGAGATTGCTACTGTTCGCAATTTCGATCCACTGATTGTTTGAACTTCGATAAGGTTTCCCTTCGATCCCCTCGGTAAGTTTGATTCTGGCTTCCAGAGACACGCCAAAGACTATGTCACTGCTCGATTGGGATCCTTGGTGCGTTTCAACTGAGAGCCTATTCTCCCCAACCCTGAGGGCTCCTAGAGAGATGCTGAGAGTTTCTAATTTGGCATTACTGACCGTTGGGCTGGCTAGTGTCTGTGAATTGATGGATCCTTCCGGCATATTGAAACGCCCCACTTCGGTGCCGTTAAGGTAAAAGACGGCACCATCATCAATCATGTGAGTTAATAGCAGTTCTTCTGCGCTCGCAAAGACTGTTGCAGGGACCAAGAAATTTGTTTCAAAGTAATAAGTGGTGAGCCTGCTCGAATAGTCAGCCGCGGACCAGGCCGTTCTGAGAGGAACGGGCAAGGTCCCAGTCTCACGCCCTATCGGCGCAGATCCGGTTTCCCATTCACCTCCTAATGCATGATTGGTGTTTGCCCAGCCATCAGGAAGTCCCGTTTCGGATCGGTTCATCTTCCAGTTTCCCTGTATCGGTACGAGGGGAATATTTTCATAGGTCGGAGCAATGGGCGGGACCGCTGGTAAAGCGGGAGGATTATAACAGATTTCACTAATGACTATACCCTCACTCAGATTGAAGATGTTTTTTTGGCCGGGCGTTTTTTGGTCGGGATAGAGCCATTCCCCGTCCCGCTGTTCTGCTCGACCACGTAAACGACCTGTCTGTTCGTGGGCATCCATTACCGATTCTAATGAAGGACTGTAAAGGAATAGTTTTTCTCCGTTCTCTGGCCTGAATCCAATCTTTTCCTCATCAAGGATTAAAAAATCTCCAGGCCCGATGATTTGATCAGGGAATGAGTATTCTTTTGCATTGTCAGCATTGACGGAAAGGACCATTCCTCCAACATTCACTTCTGAAACGTTAGGATTCACAAGTTCGACCCAGAAATTTTCTTCGGAATCTGCGGGAATCTCGTTAAAAATAATGCGCAGATCAATGCTTTCAGGAGAGTCTATAATTTTCGCTGCCAGATCCAGTCCAAAAACAATATCGCTGTTGCCGATCCTGCTCTGATGGACTTCGACTGAGATGCGGTTATTGCCTGCAACGATTCCAGAAGTGTCTACAGAAATTTCACTGGAAAGTTCATCAACCTCAATGTTTTCAGAAGCCAGATCAGAGTATGAAATATTGCCATCCGGCATGTTTATCCTAAGAACTTCCTTACCGTTGATATGGATCAGAGCGCCATCGTCAACGGCATGCCTGATGATTAGGGAATCAAGATTGCTCAATTGACTGGCCCTCAAATCAAAGTCACGCTCAAAGTAATAAGTGATGACATAAGGATCATTTCGACTGGGGAAATTTAGTCTAGTTTCCAAAGGAATAGTTGTGCCGCTTTCAAATCCTATCCCGCCCTTACCACTTTTCCATTCCGCATCTAGGGCATGCCCCTGTTCAGACCAGGAAGGGCCCAAGTCATTGCCGCTTTCGTTATAACGCCACTCATCATCAAGATTGATGAGTTTGATTTTCTTGGTCGGTATTTCCTGACTATTTGATGGAAAATTTGTTCTTCCTGGAGTTCCTCCGATCTGAGCGGAGCGTGTCCAGTTCTCGGGCGGCTTGTTGGCTGAATAGGGTAGGATTTTTGCTAGCGTTGCACCTGACCCGTCCGCGGCACTCGGCCATCTTCCTCCGTCACTGAAGCTCAGTTCGTCCATTAACCTGTTCCCCCTGTTATATAATCTTAAAGTTTCTCCACCATTATTAATATTGCCTGAGAATGGACCTAGTTGGTCCGGGCTTGGAACCTTAGCTATGACCAGGTATCCTCCAGGCTCGATGAATGTATTTTCCGGAACCGTGTATTCGATGCCGTCCAATCGCCAACCTGAAACGTCGGTCATGATTCCCATCTGGTTAAATAATTCAATCCACTCGGTGCTCTCTTCGGG
>JABSSR010000089.1 GCA_013213965.1 Verrucomicrobiales bacterium
CCCGTCTAAATATGGCCAGTTACTGGTTTTACTTCCTTGGTGGAGTGACAATGTTTACCAGTTTTTTCATCCCTTCGGGGGCAGCCGAAGCCGGATGGACAATGTATTCGCCAATCGCAACGACAGCACAGCTTGACGAACCGAACCTTTGGTATACTGGGCAAACTTTTTGGCTTTTTGGAATGATTATGTTAATATCATCCTCACTTCTTGGCGCTGTAAATTTCATAACAACTATCATTAATTTAAGGTGCCGAGGAATGACATGGATGCGGTTGCCGTTTTTTGTATGGGCTATGATGGTTACAGGGTTTCTTCTTCTTTTGGCATTTCCACCTTTAGAAGTTGCTGCTCTTATGCAACTCATGGATCGCTTAGCTGGGGCCAGTTTCTTTATCCCAACGGGCCTCAATTTTACGGGAGCTGGTAGTGTAGATGCTGGTTTGCTGGATGTTGCAGGAGGAGGATCTCCTCTCCTTTATCAGCACCTCTTCTGGTTCTTGGCGCATCCCGAGGTCTATGTTTTGATTTTGCCAGCAATAGCTATTGTTGGGGAAATTATACCTACAAATATCAGAAAACCGATGTGGGGATACAAATCTATGGTCTACGCGGTCATGATTCTCGGATTCCTTGCATTTATTGTCTGGGCGCATCACATGTATTTGACTGGAATGGGGAACGTGGTCTCAACTTTTTTCCAAGCAACGACCGTTATTATTTCAATACCTTCAGTGGTTTTACTCACGTGTCTTTTCATCTCACTCTGGGGAGGTTCGATTCAGTTTACCGTTCCGATGCTTTGGGCCTTGGCATTTCTTCCGATGTTCGGGTTTGGTGGACTGACCGGTTTGCCTTTGGCTTTCAACTTCATCGATCTTCACTTGCATGATACATATTATGTCATTGGCCATTTCCATTACATTGTTGCTCCTGGAACAATGTTCGGGCTCTTTGCTGGAATATATTATTGGTTCCCTAAAGCTACGGGAAGAATGATGAATTCTAAGTTGGGCCATTTGCATTTTTGGCCATCACTGATTGCTATGAATGGAATTTTCCTCCCGATGATGATCCAGGGGATGAGCGGATTCCACCGACGCTGGTATGACGGTGGTATCAATTTTGAACAAATTGCAGGGCAGGTCGTCTTTGAACAGGATTCTATTTTCGCTAAGTTGTTTAGTATGGTACCGGGAATTGAGTCAGGAAAGACTATTGAAATGATCGACCTCAACCATGTGATGACATTTTCAGTATGGATTTTGTTGATAGGACAGTTTCCATTTATCTTCAATTTCATATTTAGCCTATTTAAAGGACGAAAGCTGGAAACTGATAATCCTTGGAAAGCAACTACCCTTGAATGGTTGGCGCCGAACAAGCCAGGACATGGTAACTTTATTACCGAGCCAATCGCATACCGCGGGCCTTACGAATACAGTGTTCCTGGCCATGAAAAAGATTATAGTCCGCAATTTGAAAGAGGGCCTGATGGGGTGATTTTGGGGGAAGAAGATCCAATAACTGAGACCAAAGGGACCCACTAATTACACTTAATTAATTTCAGCTAAATCATTATATGGAAATTCCTTTCGAAGTTAAACCTAGACCTGATACAGGACTCTGGAACGCAAAGGTGGGCATCTGGTTGTTTCTTGCTTCTGAGGTCATGCTGTTTGGGGGTCTTTTTTCAGGATACCTTTTCCTTCGTTTAGGAGCAACCGGTGAAGCTGACTATTTCTGGCCGAAGGGTGTTTTAAATGTGTGGTTTGGTTTTGTGAATACACTCATTTTGATTTTGTCTTCCGTTTTTGTCGTTGTTGCATGGCTTCAATTAAAGTTGAGGAATTTCGAAAAATTTCGATTCTGGATGATCCTTGTTGTTTTGTGTGCGGTAATCTTCCTTGTTAATAAAGGATTTGAGTATTCTGCGAAATTTAAGCATTACGGGATTAAACTCTCTGACAACTCCATCGTCGAAGGACACGGCATTGATGATACTATCCGCTATGAGGGCATCAAAGAAGTGATGATTGATGTGGCGAGATTCAATGGCGAATTCCTTAGCAAAGTGCATGGAGAGACGCCCAAGTTTCGTGAAGTTCTTTCAGGTGAAGAAGCAAAAGCTAAAGATCCAGAAAAACACGCAAAAAGGGAAAAGATTCTTGGTGATCCGATCGAATTAAATGAAAAGGAATTGAGGAAAATTGAGAAAAAAATAAATAATGCTCTGCGGGAAAAACATCTTTCCTCCGGTAAGACCATTCGCTGGTTACCGGCTATGGGTATTAAACAGCTATCGTTCGTTGCTGATAAGGAGTTTTCGATTCAGATTAAGCGTAAAAAACTTCGCAAGTCTTTTCCTGATTCTGCAAAATTTAGGGATCAAACTTCACTCGTGGGAACGATCTCCAAATCGACTCCGGGTCTTTACCTGGAAGCTGTGGATCGAATTGATCTTCGGGCAACTGATTCTGAAAATCCAGAAATCAGTTCATTGGTATGGAAGTATCTCGGACAGAAATCCTTATTAGAGGACAGTCATTCGGATCATGGCTCAGGTGAAGGGCAGCACGTGGATGATAAAGAGTACGCGACTATTAACTACAAAGAAGAAGAACAAAAGTCTAAAGATGATAGCCATCCTCATGATCCCATAGTGGAAGCCGAGAAGGCCAAAAAGATTTTTCTTGGGGTCAGGAAAGATGTGTTGCAAGAGGCGGAAGAGAATGGGAAAGAGGCCGAATTTGGGGAAACTCTGAATCACTCTGTTTTAAAGTGGAAGGGCGAGAATGAAGAATTGGCTAGTCATGCCCCAATCTTGGTGCC
>JABSSR010000009.1 GCA_013213965.1 Verrucomicrobiales bacterium
AAGAAACTTTGGAAATCAAAGACCACTCGGAATTAATCAGGGCAACAATATACTAAAGTCTCTGTTCTGGTTAGCGATTAATAAGTCTTCTCGGATCTTATTTTTATTTACTCGGAGTCTGCCTGAATATGTCCTTGGATTTCTTCTTATCTCAATTATTGGTCCCGACCCTTGGGTTCTTGTTTTAGCTCTAGCTATTCATAACTTCGGTATCCTCGGGAGGTTAGGTTCAGAACTAGTTGAAAATAGTTCTAATGGATCAGCGCGTATTATGCTAGCGCAGGGAGGAGGACGTTACAGTTCATTTGTTTCAACAATTTTTCCAGATTCATTTAACAGGATGCTAGTCTACTTTTTTTATAGGTGGGAAACTTGTATCCGTGAATCTACGATCCTTGGAATGCTGGGCGTTATTTCACTAGGTTATCTAATTAATAACGCAAGAGCAGGGAGAGACTTTGATAGGATGCTTGCATTAATACTATTGGGTGCACTCATCGTTATGGTCGGAGACATCATATCATCATTGGTCCGTCACAAGCTTCGTATCACCAGATCCGAATAATTAGTCATTTTGCTTCAAATTACTTATTTATAGGGATTATAGGGAAAATTGATTAAGGCCCTGTTATTATAAATATAGTTAATGTAGAAATTGCAGAAACAACACTATAGGATTAACATAACGCCCCCAAGAAAACGGTCCATTCTCAAATACTATGAAACAATCTCTCTCTCTATTCATTGTCATCACATTCTACTTTTCCAAGCTATGCGTTGGCCAATTACCCTCTTATGAAGATGATCCTTTCCGACAAATTCATGAACTACTACCGACTCCAAATGAGTCTCGGTTAGCCTCTGGAGCACCTGGTCCTAATTACTGGCAACAAAAAGTAGATTACGACATCAAGGTTTTATTGGATGACACAAAACAGCAATTGAAAGGATCAGAAACTATTTTCTATCGGAACAATTCACCTCATGCTCTCAAATATCTTTGGCTGCAACTTGATCAGAACCGATTCGCTCCCGGATCAGATGAATCATTGACTAGGGAAGCACCTAATTTAGATGGAATTAGTTTCAATGCATTAAGGTCCCAACTTTACCGCCAATCTTTTGATGGAGGATACAAAATTAAACAGGTATTGGACAATAAAGGAGCCCCGTTAAAAATCCAAATAGTGGGAACAATGATGAGAATTGATCTTCAAAAACCACTTCAACCAAAATCAAAATTTATTTTTAGCGTTGAATGGGAATATAATATCATCGATGCCGATCTTAATCGGGCACGGGGAGGTTACGAATTTTTCAAAAAAGATAAAAACTATATCTATGAACTTGCACAGTGGTTCCCAAGAATGGCTTCCTATACAGATTATACGGGATGGCAACACAAGCAGTTTCTAGGCAGCGGAGAATTCACTCTTGAATTTGGTAATTACAAAGTAGAAATAACAGCCCCGTCCGACCATATTGTTGCAGCAACCGGAGAACTACAAAATTCTCAACAAATACTTAGCCCTGAACAAAATCAGCGCTGGAAAAAAGCCGTAGAAACCGGGAAAACAACCTTCATTGTCAATCCTGAGGAAGCAAAAAAAACCCAAGAGAATAAAGACAAGCCGAAGGGCACTAAGACTTGGATTTTTAAAGCAGAAAATGTCAGAGACTTTGCCTGGGCTTCATCGAGAAAATTCATTTGGGATGCAAAATATCATGAATTTTCACCCGGAAAACGCGCCTGGGCAATGTCCTTTTATCCTAACGAGGCCGAACCTTTGTGGAGCAAATATTCGACTGCATCAATAACTCACACTCTCGATATCTATTCAAAATTCACCTTCGACTATCCATACCCCGTAGCCATAAGTGTGAACGGACCAGTCTTTGGCATGGAGTATCCAATGATTTGCTTTAACGGACCAAGACCGGAAGAAGACGGCACTTATTCAGAAGGGACTAAGAATGCCTTGATAGGAGTTGTAATCCACGAAGTAGGCCATAATTGGTTCCCTATGATTGTCAATTCTGATGAGAGACAATGGACATGGATGGACGAAGGCCTTAATTCATTTCTGCAATTTCTAGCCCAAGCAGAATGGCAACAAAAATGGTCATCCGGAAGAGGTAAGCCAAAGAGTATCACCAGTTATATGGCAAGCAGTAAACAGAGGCCCATAATGACAAATTCAGAATCAATACATCAGTTCGGTAATAATGCCTACAGTAAACCATCTGCTGCACTAAATGTGTTAAGAGAAACTGTACTCGGACGTGAATTGTTTGACTTTGCTTTTAAAGAATACTCAACCCGTTGGATGTTTAAAAGACCTGAACCTGCTGACTTTTTCCGAAGCATGGAAGACGCTTCAGGCGTAGATCTTGATTGGTTCTGGAGAGGATGGTTCTACACGACAAAGAAAGTTGACTTAGCCATGAAGTCATTACGCCTTTATCAAATTGACACCAAAAATCCAGATATAGAAAAGCCACTCAAAAAAGAAAAAAGAGAAGAGAATGAGGCTAAGGACCTCATTGATTTAAGAAACAGGCCATTACCAAAATCAGTAGATAAGAACAGAGAACTTCTTGATTTTTATAACAAATTTGACCCACTCGATGTAACTAAAAGTGATCGCAGAGAATATAATGATTTTTTAAAAAATCTTGAACCTGAGGAACTTAAGTTACTGTCCCTGAGAAGGAAATTTTATGTTATTGAACTTGAAAATATTGGAGGACTGGTATCTCCAGTTATTCTCGATATTAGATATGCAGATGGCAAAAAAGGAACTATGAAAATCCCGGCTGAAATTTGGAAGAGAAACACAAAAACAATAAAAAAATTAATCGTCGCTAAAAAAGAGATCACACAAATTGAGATCGACCCAATGCTAGAAACTGCCGACACGGACAGACACAATAATTATTGGCCTCCTCGCCCGATAGAATCACGGTTCCAAATACAAAAAAAGAAAAAAGAAAAAAATCCAATGCAAAAAGCTAAGGACGAAAAGAACCGTTCAAAAAAAGAAAAGAATGAAAAGAAAAGTCCTAAAAAGGACTCGCAGTAAACTATTACCGTTCACTGTTTTTGCTTACTTCTTGGCATATTCTATTATTCTCGCGACAGCTCATCCAGTACACGCCACATTTGCGGAAGCAGTTTGGAATCCAAAAACACACTCTATTGAAGTTGCACTCAGAGTAAGAGTTATTGATTTAGAATCAGCCTTGTCCAAAGGACTGAAGACAAGAATAGATCTTGAAAAGACTAAACATGTTGAAAAGTATATCTGCTCTTATCTGAATCATAATTTTAATATTCTCCTACCCACAGGAAAAACACTCATCCCAAAATGGTTAGATAAGGAAGTAGGAATTACAAATACCTGGATGTATTTCAAATTTATATTGGGTTCCAAAACCAAACCAACCCAATGCAAAATACAAAATACAATTTTCTTCACTGATCTTGAAGGGCAAAAGAATGTTATCGAATACAGAGAAGGTAAACATAAAAAAATATTCTCCTTTGAAAAAGATACGAAAATAAGACCTCTTATTTTAGATCAATAATTTAAAGAGGCTCGTCTCCCTCATCTAAAAAACTAGTCTTACAGAGGTCTGCATATAGACCTGATTGAGAGAGAAGTTCCTGATGATTTCCACTTTCAATGACTTTACCATCTTTAAGTACGTAAATACGATCAGCCCCACGGACCGTACTCAAACGATGCGCTATAACAAAACTAGTTCTGTTTTGCATCAACCTTTCAAGAGCTTGCTGAATTAGTCTTTCAGTTTCAGTATCCACACTTGCCGTTGCCTCATCCAAGAGAAGAATTGGAGGATTTCTAAGCAATGATCGAGCCACGCTAACCCTCTGCTTCTCACCTACACTCAGCTTCACTCCGCGTTCACCGACCTGAGTTTCTAAGCCTTGAGATAATTGCATCACAAAATCAAACGCATTTGCAACTCTCAGAGATTCCCACAGTTGCTCATCAGTTGCTCCTCTGTTCGCGATGAGTAAATTTTCTCTTATGGTCCCATTGAAAAGAAAACTTTCCTGAGTCACGTATCCGATTGCCTTACGAAGAGACCTTTTCTTAATCGAGTTAACCTCGACTCCATCCACAAGAATATGCCCTTCATCGTATTCATAAAATCGTGTTAATAAATTAATTAATGTCGTCTTGCCCGCTCCTGTTGGTCCCACCAAAGCTATCGTTTGGCCCGGCTCGGCGACTAAATTAACTTTATTGATAGTGGATAATTCTTCACCATAACTAAAGGAAACATCACGATACACAACATGCCCTTTAACGGGATCAGGCAATTCCTGACCTAATTCAAGACCAGGCTCTTCATCCGAATCTAATATTTCAAATACTCTCTCTCCAGCTGCTCGGCCTGACTGCAACATTTGATTAAGCTGATGCAATCGACTGATCGGTTCATAAAATAGAGTCAAATATAATAAGAACGCTGTAATTTCCCCGGGACTCATCTCCCCATCAAGGGCAAGCTTGCCACCAAATCCCATTACCAAAATAAAACCGATCCCCCCAACAAAACTCATAGTTGGATTATATATCGCCCAAGCAAACATTGTGCGGAGAGTGGCCTTACGAACCTTATCACTAGATGCATTGAATCTTTGATGCTCTTCCTTCTCCATAGTGTAAGCCTTAATCTGGCGAATACCGGAAATATTATCATGAAGCAAAGCATTCATTTCCGATGTGGCCTTACGAACAGTTCTGTATCGATCCCTAGTGCTAGTGTAAATTAGCGCACCGATAAATAAAAGTGGCACGGGGACCAGTGCCCACCAGGCAAGGGTAGGATTAATCCAAAACATTACGAAGCCCACTGCTAATATTTGCAATAAAGCGACGACCCCTTGTTCAATCCCATCAATGAGAACCCTTTCCATTGCTGTCACATCCTCAGCCACACGAGTCATTATGTCCCCCGTTGGCCTATTATCAAACCAGCGCAAGGGTAACCTTTGTAGTTTCTGATAAAGATCACTCCTAATATCGAAAATGATTTTCTGTTCGAAGGTATTATTCAGCATAATACGTAATGAATTCAGCAAATCTCTGCCAAAATAAGCAACGCATGCAAGAAGCGTATATTTGACCAACAAATCAGGCCTTTTTTCAGGAACAGCTACATCGAGTACTAATCGAGCCAAATTAGGAAAAACAATCGCTAGTAAAGTACCGACAATAGCACAAAGAAGCTGCAAAGAACCAAGCTTGGGATAACGCTTAAGATAGGATAAAACCCGTAAAATTGTTTTCATTTGAGGGAAATCATAACCAAAGGAAATCAAGTTAAAGCGTATCTATGCCATCACTGCAAGTTTACCTACTAAAGAAAGAATTGGAATACTTACAGCAAAGAGCCAGATTTCACTATAGTGTCTAATCGTAATGTTTTTGTCAGGCCAGATAATAGCTTCTGGCTCGCTCGTGGCAAATTGATACGTTTTATTATTCTGCTGGCCACGCTTTGCTGTGTATCCTTTCTATACTTCTCTCAAAAACCATGGGAATTAGCCAATAATTATAGCAATGAGGAGTATCATCTAGATAAAGATATAATCGCCGGCCTTTGGTATGGTTTTGCATCTAGCGCTTTCATTGGAGTTCTTTTGATCTTCTCGTGGAAAAAATGGTCGAAACATATTCATCATAAAGAACGGACTCTCAATCCTAGTCCTGAAATTGAACATATTCACTCAACAGTATTTTGGATTTTGCTTGTGTTAATTGTTTTATTGGGAGGGTACCTGCGATGGAATCTTGCTACAGGAAGTTTGTGGTGGGAAGAAATTAACTCCGTTAAAAACGCAACTCATGAAATCTCATCTAACGATTGGGCCAAAACTTTGTGGCTTTATCAGAATAAAAATGAATCCCCTCCACTGACAACAGCAATAAAAATATCTCAAAACATTTGGCAAACTGGTACTAAACCCAACAAATTCGAAATTCATGAATTATCAATACGCACACCAACTTTTATTGCAGGCATCTGTTCTATTTTTATAATCGGTTTATTAGTCAAACGTTGGGGTTTCAGCATAGGAGCACTAGGTTCAGCACTTTTCCTCGCCATGCATCCATGGCATATACGGCATGGAACTGAAGCAAGTATTGACGGGATAATTATTCTTTTAACTTTACTTGGCTGTTTATGGATGACCTATGCAATTAATGATAACAAAAAACAGTGGAAATACTGGATTTTGTTTGGATCTAATCAGCTGATGTTTGCATGGATAATTCCTGAAGGAATAATTTATGCCATTGGATTTAGTGTGTGTGGAATCATATTAATTTTATCTCAAAATACAAATTTCTCCTACCGCTCGTTATTTATTGGTCGACTCATTGCTGTAAATGCCATGGCTTGCATGATATATCTCCCTCTTTTTATGCCTAACATTATACAAATGATGCACTGGGAACCATTAGAGAACCCTCACTCATCTATTATGCCAAACTTCACAAATTCGATAGGCCACCTACTATTTGGAATGGATGTCAGCCAACCCGAAAGTGAATTACCTTCAATTACAAAAGAATTAGGGCGAAGTCCTATCATTGGTTCTGCAATCTTATTGGTAACTTTCTTTGGCTTATCATTTGGTATTATTAGGACTTGGATAAACCGAAAAGGTGTAGCAAAAATGTTAATTACAATTATCCTTTTAGCTATTACATCGATCCTAATTAATGGGATTACTGACACTTATCGTCATCACCACTTTATAACACTCTCTCTAGTTCCTTCAGTTATTGTATTAGGCATCGGATTTTCAGGAATCCTATATGCTGTACAATCAAAATACTCATTTAATTTTTTAATCAGTATCCTTGTGTCATGCCTTTATTTATACATTGCTCGTGAACCTAGGAACAGAACGCAAACTCTTCCCTTTGCACCTTACAAAGATGTTGCAGAACACCTCAAACAAAGATCCGAAGGAGGTGAAAAAATACATGTTGTTTGTTACGGATTTGGCGGGAAGATGATGAAGCTTTATTACCCCAATTGCACTTATGTTAAAAACAAAAAAGAGCTTTTATTGGAAATAGATAAATCCAAACAAAAGCAAAAGAAGCTAACGATTATTTTAGGATATCTTGCGATCAATAATGAGCATCCTGATCACCGAGACGGGATTCCAATAATTGAATCTAAAGAAAAGTTTCATAGATCGAGAGAATTCTTTGGCTTGGAACCTCTATTTAAATTTGACGTAATCAGAGCCATCAACCCCTCTTAAGGTAACCTAGATCAGTTACTAAATGATCAATTGACTCTTTAGCTTCTTGTAATTCTGCAATGGGATCCCATCTTCCATTTGTTAAAGCTTCTTTTGCTCCAGTCGGAATATCAACCGAGAAATTCAGATCTCCCGCCCTGACTGTAGAATTAATCACATCTATAGAGACTTCCGTTTCCGGAACCTCATTAATTAACTCAGCCAAAGACTTTACACTTTCTTGTGTTGCTGCAACACAAGGCATACCAAGCGCACAACAATTTCCAAAAAATATCTCAGCAAAACTCTCCGCTATAACAGCCCTAAATCCATACCTATATAAAGCCTGTGGTGCATGCTCTCGAGATGATCCACAACCAAAATTCGCATTAGAAATCAAAACCGAAGCATCAGAAAAGCGCGTTTCATTAAGAGGATGGTCTTTATCATTACCATCTGAATCTTTTCGGACATCATAAAATAGGTATTCACCCAATCCATCAAATGTTACACATTTCATGAACCTTGCCGGTATGATCCTGTCCGTATCAATATCGTTCCCCGGAACGTAAACTGATCGTCCGTTAATTTTTCTAACTTTTTCTAGAGACATAACAAATTGGCGATTGAAAATTACACAGCCTCAAATTGAAAAACTTCGCGTGCATCACTCACCTTTCCACTAACCGCAGCGGCAGCAACCATAACAGGGCTCATTAAAATTGTCCTCCCGGTCGGACTTCCCTGACGTCCTTTGAAATTTCTATTGGATGAACTAGCACACAATTGCTCGCCAACTAATTTGTCAGGATTCATAGCTAAACACATTGAACAACCTGCCGCTCGCCACTCAAATCCGGCATCACTAAAGATTTTATCTAGACCCTCTTGCTGTGCAATAGCATCAACAATCTGAGAACCGGGAACAGCAATCGCTTTCACACCAGGAAATACCTTGTGACCTTTAAGATATTTGGCCACTTCACGAAAATCCGACAACCTCCCATTAGTACAACTACCCAAGAAAGCCACATCGATCTTGGTTCCCTTGATCGGCTGACCCGGCTCAAGCTTCATATAATTAATTGCTTCCTGAATGGAAAGTCTCTCATTCTCATCAGTTTCCTCCATTGGATCTGGAATCTTACCTTCAATGGAAAATCCCTGATCAGGGCTCACTCCCCAAGTAACCGTCGGAGCAATGTCCTCGGCCATGATATTAACAATATCATCATATTCACAATCTGGATCAGAAGTTATACTCTTCCATTTATCGACTGCAGAACTCCAATCATCATCCGAGGGCGCATGAGGACGACCCTTTAAATAATCGAAAGTCTTCTGATCCGGATTAACATATCCACACCTTGCACCACCCTCTATGGCCATATTGCAAACAGTCATACGCTCTTCCATAGAAAATGATTCAAACAAAGAGCCCCCATATTCATAAGCATAACCAATCCCTCCCTTAGCTCCGAGTAATGCAATAATATGCAATGCTACATCTTTGGCATACACACCGGGACGCAAACTCCCCTCAACATTAATTCTCCTGACCCTGAGCTTTCCAAGAGCTATCGTCTGAGTTGCCAAAACGTCTCTGACTTGAGTAGTCCCAATTCCAAAAGCAATTGCTCCAAAGGCTCCATGGGTAGCAGTGTGCGAGTCTCCACAGGCAATAGTTGTTCCGGGTTGAGTAATTCCTTGTTCTGGACCAACTACGTGTACTATTCCCTGCTTCCCAGTCGAAAGATCAAAATAAGTAATACCAAACTCTTCAACATTTTTTGCTAACTCTTTAATCATTGCATCAGCCAATGGATCACTAAAAGGTTGTTCACGCTGATCCGTAGGAACGATATGGTCAACAGTTGCAAATGTACGTTCAGGATATTTAACCTTCATCCCAAGATCCCTCAGCATACCGAATGCCTGCGGAGAAGTTACTTCATGTATCAAATGGGTCCCAATGAGCAGTTGAGTCTGCCCATTGGCTAAAACACGCACAGCATGAGCGTCCCAAACTTTCTGAAAAAGGTTCTTGGCCATCAATAATTATATTCTCCTTAAAAAAAGCGTATGAGGCTTAACCCAATTAGTGATGAGATTCAACCGATGATGACATTATCTGGAAGCTTTGATACGCATTCATTTTTCCTAAATTTACAACATAACTGATTTATTTAGGCTAAAAACCTTCGATATCCTCGATTATTAAACAGTATGAACTATAAAATTCTCCAATAAAACAAGGATCTCTCGAGGAAAGAGGACTTCAAAACCCAATATTTCATTCCATATGAAAAATTTGTTTAATATATGTTAAATATTAAGAAATCCTTGACGGTAACATATGCTAAGCAAATAATAGAGAAAATGAAAATAGGTATTTTACTGGCCAGCCCTACCCTGCGAAGCCGCATGCGAAGGAAAAGAATCAATGATGCCTTCATGCGATATGACCAGTTAAATCTCACTCCTCAGGACAAAGGATACCTTGTATTGGCTAAAAAAGTTCTTTCATCTGAAAATTGTGAATCACAAAGATCGTCAGATCGAAAATTAGCTAAATAAATCAGCATAATTTCAACAGCTACCCGCAGAATTCCAGATTGCGGCATCCTCATGTTAGGTTGATCTTGTGAACTTATGAAAGACAAACCATTGCGCACAACGGTCATTGGCAGCTACCCATTTCCTAGCTGGCTTCATTTCGCAGGAAACAACTTAAATGAATTCGGCGCTAATGACATTGATGAAATTCAGAACGATGCAACTACATGCGCTGTCGCTGATCAACTTGGTGCAGGACTTGATGTTATCACAGACGGCGAACAAACCCGTTTAGACTTTAATCTTTCTTTTTACGGACACTTGGATGGAATTGCTTTGGAGCAAGAATCCCCAAGACGCTTTGGCCCCCCCGCCCATGATCAAAGGGGCAAGCATCACATAATTGGAGACCTCCAAGCAAATAACGGACTTGGAGCAGTAACTGAATTTGAAAGGCTAAAGAAAATTGCCCCTGATGGACCCTCACTCAAAGTGAGTGTTCCTGGACCCTTTACAATGAGCGGCCGATTACTACCTAATGCCAATTACAGTGACCGTTACGCAATCACTGAAGCTTTGCTTCCTATCATCCGCAAAGAACTTGAAGATTTAGTCACTGCTGGATGCGAGGAAATTTGTGTCGATGAACCCTCAATGAGTTGTTATGGTTACAAAGAAGACACAGCTAATTTTGTTGATATTTTTAATCGAACAACAGAAACAATTTTCGGTAAAACCAGACTCTGCACACACCTTTGCTTCGGCAATTATAAAGGACACGCTGTAGGCTGCCGCCGTTATGAACCACTGTTCCCTGCATTCTTAGATCTTAAAGTCGATGAAATGCACCTTGAAATGGCCAATAGAGAATACGCTGAGCTTGAAACGATTGCCCAGGTAGCCGAAATCATGGACGTGGCAGTAGGGATCATTGATGTAAAAAGTTATTTCATTGAGCCTGTTGAGTTTCTTGTCTCTAAAATCCATGAGTGCCTAAAATATGCTGCTCCTGATAAAGTTGTACTAGCCCCTGACTGCGGACTAAGTCAGACAGCACGATGGGCGGCTAAACAAAAACTACAGAACATGTGCTCTGCTGCCAAGATTGTAAGAGACAGCCTTTAACAGAAAAATGAAATCCGCCTATAAAAAAAATCAGGAGCTCTTATCTGAAATCCAAAACGCGGATGAATCCCCCGAAAAATTTCATCTCTGGTGGCTCGGGCAAAGTGGTTTTCTGATCAAGTGGCGACAGGATTATCTCCTATTAGATCCATATTTATCAGATTCTCTAACAGACAAATATTCGAAAACTGATAAGCCTCACACACGCATCACGGAACAAACAGTAAACCCAAAGGAACTTGATTTCGTTAGCATTGCCACTTCATCCCACAATCACACTGATCACTTAGATTCTCTAACACTTCTGGCAATTAATGAATCTCGGCCAGGTCTTCGTTTAATTCTTCCCAAGGCCAATATTCAATTCGCCAGTGAAAGGCTAGGTTCTGATTCAGGCATT
>JABSSR010000090.1 GCA_013213965.1 Verrucomicrobiales bacterium
AAGATGAATCAGCTCAGACACCTTTGGTTGGATGGAACCAAAGTAACGAAGGTGGACGTGACTGAATTAAAGAAGGCGTTGCCGAAGTGCAGAATCACCGGCCCCTGACGCCCCTCCAATGGAAGGAAGGTAAACATATTCCAAAAGACAAAATTATCTATATTAGAAAATAACCCATGAACCCCGCACCCTGACCTATGACCAATGATTCATGGTCAGTTGTTCGGGGATCACTTCCAGAAGGCAAAAAGTTCTACCGCTTTGCTTTGGATAAATAGTTTTAATCCTTAGAACCCTTCTCCTTATCTGCCACTTTCTTTCGGGTTATAAAAGAACTTTAAACAGTTAGAGCACATAACTGTGTATTGGAGGTAAATCAGCCAGTACAACCTTTTGCATTAAGGAGGATTAGGTATAGTACCCAATGCTCGTAATAGGGAAAAGTTGCACTGATAGATGAAAACCTGCTGGAAAGAAGAGCGAGAGGCGTACAACGAATGGCTAAAGAATACATTCGAACCACCAGAAACCCCCGAATGGCTTGGGGATAAAGACCCAAAGACAGCACTAGAGGAGCTAAAGAGACTAAAGCTAAGCAAAGATTTTAAATACAAAACCGATCCTCTGATTTCTGGAGAGGAAGCCCTACAGGCATGGTTGGAGAGGAAACTAAACACGAAGAATTATAGGAAGGAAAAGACAGAAGCTAATAGAATTAAGTCCTTTAATAAGAAGGAAGAGGAGATTCACGAGACTCAAGACCTATTACTTACTGAGTGCTATAACGCCTTGCCCCAAGGATGCCCCTTAAAGGTGGCTCATAACCCTTTACAGTTCTTTATGGACTGGCATCAGTTCGACCCACTTGTCGCCTGCATGATGTTTAGTGATCTTCGAAAGAACTCAAAGCAACCCGCTCAATTCCTAATAGCCCACCAAGGTATTTACTCTTGGTATCTGAAAGGATTATTGAAGGGGCAAGTAGGGGATCTCTTCGACATAGATGTGTATAGGAACTCTCACCATCTGAAAGGATTATTGAAGGGGAAAAAATTGAAGGGGAAAAAACCCTACGTGCATTGGCTAGAGGGTTGGAGTGAAGTTGTTCCTAATGCTCCCTTCATCGAGTTTACCCAGAGGTGGAAAGAGCATGAAGATAGAGTGGATAGTTATAAGGAGCTTATTAAAGAACAGCCTCAGTTTGAAAGCCCCGAACTAAATCGCTTAAATCAAAGGCTTAATCTATTTGCAGAGCACTTCGCATGGATTCATAAGGAAGGTACGGAGGACGATAAATGGGCTTGGGAGAAGACCCTAAAGCTATGCCTAGCAGGATTAGAGAATGCTAAGAAAGGATCTAGTGTAGTGACCGAAATTGTATTCGCTCATAAATTCCTGATGTCTACATGGGCAGAAAACAAAATCTACCTATGCCCAACCCAACTCGATATTAAGAAGTTTATGATCAAACATCTTAAGGGATCGAACTGTAGGCAGTGGAAGAATGGAGCCGATGATGATAGTTGGAGCCAACCTATGAATGTGGCTAAGACCTTTATTTACTTACCCCGTGGGATAAAGAGGGCACATAGCGGATGGGCTGGTGCGACACTTGGGGAGATAGGCCTGTAAAGTTGATAAGTGAGAAGCCTTAAGGATCACCAATCAAGCGACCTGCATCGTGGGGAGTGAGTCCACTGCACCCCAAACCCCCAAGCCACCCGCCCTTGTGCCCTTGTGCGCTGTGGGGTGGTAGGCCTGTAAAGTTGATTAGTGAAAAACCATAAATTTTTTCTTACTCCCTACATATATACAACACACCTCGCACAAAAAAATGGCCACCCCACCCGTGGCCCCTCCTCGGAGGTTTAGGAAGTTGCGTCCTCAGTAATGATCGAAATGAATTCAATCATTATGAGAACCCGATATGAGCCTTGATCTATGGATCTCGAAGAGGAGCAGGATGCAGGAAACAATAAAAAGTGTATCAAGTTACTGTATCAACTTGCTTTGATTAGAGCTTCCATGTAAAATAATTGACGGTTACTGATGCAGTTGAGACTGCTATTACAGGGTGCTGAGATCGGAAGACTTAAGGGCTTATAAAAGTCCGTATTAATAATAAGTTAAGATTAAGTGCTTTTTATCCCAAGTAATTTAATCATTATTTAAATAATTTTTATATATAGCTTCATGAATGATCAAAAAAGTGAATCTGAAAATTCCTCGAGCTCTTTAGGCTCAGGGATGACTAGGCAGGAATACTGGAAAAAAAATATCACCTGTGTCTTAAGCTTATTGGCAGTGTGGTTTGTTGTTTCTTATGGTTGTGGGATTCTTTTTGTTGAACAAATGAATAAGATTTCAATTGGAGGAGCTCAGTTCGGATTTTGGATGGCTCAGCAAGGTTCCATTTACGTATTTGTGGTTCTTATCTTCGTTTACGTACGTTTCATGAATCGGCTCGACCGTGAGTTTACGGGTACTTGTCAGAACGAGGAGAAAGTTCAAACCGAAGGAGAGGAGCAGTCATAATGGATGTTCAAACCTGGACCTATCTTATCGTCGGTTTTACTTTTGCTCTTTACATAGGCATTGCTATTTGGAGCAAGGCTAAGTCAACTAAGGAATTTTATGTTGCTGGTGGAAATATCAGTCCAATAGCTAACGGCATGGCCACGGCCGCTGACTGGATGAGCGCCGCATCCTTTATTTCAATGGCAGGGATGATTGCTTTTTCTGGTTACGGAGGATCAGTTTTTCTTATGGGGTGGACGGGAGGTTATGTGTTGCTGGCCTTCCTAGTGGCTCCGTATTTGCGTAAGTATGGAAAATTTACCGTGCCTGAATTTATTGGTGAGCGTTTTTATTCAAAAACAGCAAGATTAGTAGCTGTTCTTTGTCTTATCGTTGTCTCAGTCACCTATGTTATCGGTCAGATGAAAGGTGTTGGGGTTGCGTTTTCAAGGTTCCTTGAAACGGATTATAATACCGGATTATTTATTGGAATGGGAATCGTGTTTTTCTATGCGGTCCTTGGTGGAATGAAGGGTATTACCTATACCCAGATTGCTCAGTATGTTGTTCTTATCTTTGCATATACGGTCCCTGCTATTTTTATTTCACTGGAACTGACCGGTAATCCGATTCCTCAATTTGGCCTCCTTGGTAACGTTTCAGATGGCACTCCATTGTTGCAGAAACTGGACACGGTGATAACTGAACTTGGGTTTGGCCAATACACTAACAGTGTAATGGGGAGTAAATTAAATATGTTTGCTTATACCCTTTCCCTCATGATTGGCACTGCGGGTCTTCCTCATGTTATCATTAGGTTCTTTACGGTGAAGAAGGTCAGTGACGCTCGTCTGTCGGCGGGTTGGGCTTTGGTTTTTATAGCTATTCTTTACACCACGGCTCCGGCAGTCGCCGCTATGGCTCGATTGAAATTCACCAAGACTATTCAGGTGGATAAGGTTGGGGAAGTTTCTGGAAACATTGAATATGAGAAGCGTCCCAAATGGTTTAAGAACTGGGAGAAGACCGGGCTCCTCAAGCATGAGGATAAGAATGGTGACGGGCGGATCCAGTATTATAATGATGCTAATAAAACATTTGCTTCTACCGCCTCTGAGTACGGTTGGAAAGGCAATGAGATGACCAAGGTCGATAATGATATTATGGTCTTGGCAAATCCTGAAATAGCAAAATTGCCAGGATGGGTCGTTGCTCTTGTCGTTGCTGGAGGATTGGCTGCGGCACTTTCTACAGCTGCGGGGCTGTTACTTGCGATTTCCTCATCCATCTCGCATGACCTACTTAAAGGGATCTTTCGTCCGCAAATTACTGAAAAGCAGGAACTGAATGCGAGTCGGAGCGCCATGGTCGGAGCGATATTACTTGCTGGCTATTTTGGTATTAATCCTCCTGACTTTGCAGCAGGGACCGTAGCCATCGCTTTTGGATTGGCAGCTTCATCAATTTTCCCTGTGCTGATGATGGGGATTTTTGTAAAGAAAATGAACCGTGAGGGAGCCATTGCGGGAATGATTGCCGGCCTTGGTGTGACGTTACTTTATGTGTTCCAGCATAAAGGAATCATGTTTATTCCCGGTACATCCTATATGGGAGGTATGGAGGATAACTGGTTCTTTGGCATTACACCCAATGCTTTCGGTGCTGTCGGGGCCATAGTGAATTTTGTTGTAGCTTTTATAGTATCTAAAATGGCAAAGGATCCTCCCGAGGAGGTTCAAAAGCTGGTCGAAGATATCCGTCTTCCACAGGTCAACGAAAATTAGCCTGAACCTTTCATTTGATCGAAATCTTTTGCGGAGATTACAGTGATCGCCGCGCAGCGGGGGCATTCAATGTTCACGCTTTCTTTATTACCCAAAACCTCATCCTTGGAGGCTGTTGCCAGAGCAGTGATGATGCGTTCTTTTGTGCAACCGCATCTGTAACTGTAATGCCGTTTTTCGAGTAAGCTTAGCTCCTCGTCCTTATCGAGACTTCTGATTGATTCATCATTTAAAGAGAGGAGCCAATCCTCATCGCACTCTGGCTGAGCTGAAATAAAAACGAACTCCTCCTCTGAATAATTAAAGAACTTAACGAGCCTCTGTTCGCTCTGTTTGTAATATTCCTGAATTATTTGAAAGATACTTGCCGAGGGTTTGAAATCAATTGCACTGCGCCTCGGTTCCTTTGGGAAATTATTGATTTGAGTAATGAAAAGATTTCTTTTATCTTTTCTGATTCCTTCCGTGAATGTTCTTCCTATGATATTGCCTTCGTTGCTGTTCCCGGTAACGAAGAGGTTCATGAGGGGGTCACTGAAGTGAATGGTCCAGGCGCTAACCTCGTCCCAGGGCCTCGAGGCAAGGTGCAGAGCAATGCCTGCTAGTGCATCTTTTAATTTCTGATCATTGTCAGGGTTTGTGCGTATCTGGTGCTGCATCAGGTGAAGGTAATGGTCCATATAGACCGGACCGAAGTTTCCCCTCACTGCTAGTGCATTTCGATGGCGGACGAAGTAACAACGGACTTCAATGGAATCTTCATCCTGGGCATTTTTATTTTCCATTAAAAATTATTTCTAATTATTTGGTTATAGGGAACAGTTTATCTATTTTAATGCCATTGAAACCCTTGCCTGACAAGGTGCAGTGTTATTGTTTAAGTTTCTATTGTGTCTTCAATAAATCCAGAATTTTTACTTCAAGCTTATCGGATGGGAATTTTTCCCATGGCGATGGAGCAGGGTGAAATTGGCTGGTTCAGTCCTGATCCCAGAGGCATTATTCCTCTCGATTCATTTCATGTTCCCAAGAGCCTGAAAAGAGTCATGAGTTCGGGCCGTTTTGATGTCCGTATTAATTCATCTTTTGGTGAAGTCATTGACGGGTGCGCGGAACGTGAAGAGACCTGGATTGATGATACGGTTCGGGAGAGTTATCTGAACCTTAATGGAAGAGGGTATGCGCATTCGGTGGAATGTTGGTTCGAAGGCGATCTGGTAGGTGGCCTTTACGGGGTGGCGATTGGTGGAGCTTTTTTTGGTGAGTCCATGTTTTCACGGAAACGTGATGCTTCCAAGGTGGCACTCGTTTCCTTGGTCGAACATTTGCTGAAACGGAAATTTATTTTACTCGATACTCAGTGGACCACTCCTCACCTGAAGCAATTCGGAGCCATCGATATTACTAAATCCGATTATATGAAATCACTTCACGAAGCCATCTCAATGGATGTTAGTTTTGCATAGCCATTGAAATGGCGAGCTATTTTATTTCGTGATAATCTTAAAATTCTCACCTTTCCCTTTTTCCCAGGCACGGGCCACGCTCTCATACAGGCCATCAATGTTTGAGCGGACAGTCAGGCGGAACTCCATTGTCTTAGCGTGCGTTGAGGAGGGATAGTTTTTTACTACTTGGTCCCACACGTCCCCAGCACCGATCCGGTTAGTAGCGTCCTTCGAGGCGCCCTTGATTCTATCAATGACAACCTGTCCAACGTTTAGAGGTGATTGGTCGGTGACCGGTTCAATATAGTAAAACCTCGCGATGGCTGAGCTCTTGTCAGCGACGGTGACTTCATAAACTCTTGCGGCCCCATCGACTATGTAGGTGTGTTTAGCAATTGAGGAAATACTGCTCAGGGATACCATGTATTCGCCTCCTGGTAATGATGCTTTCCAGAACCTTGTCGGTATGGAATCGGAAGAAGAGTCTGTTTTCTTTTCTGTTCCTTGCCCAAGAGCATTAACACATAGAATAATAGGTGCCATGAGATAGAGAATGGTTTTTTTCATAATGGGTTCTCCAATTAAATTTCTATTTAATTATGCGGTGAGGAGGTCCCTTTGTCAAAATTACCATTTGAATGAATGAGAACGATTTCCCGGCACATAGTCCGCTGGAACCTTTATACTAGGATGTTTTATGCTTTCCAGTTTCCATGACCAGGGCAGAATGCCGGATCGGGACCAATTAAAAGTGAAGGAATCCATTAAGTATTGCCTTGTTTCTTTAATGATATAATCAGCAGCAGGACTGCCCGATCCATCGATTTTCATGGTTCCTATTATTCCGTAGGATTCTCTCGTTTGTGCAGTGGATAGTGTTTTCCAATTAATATCTAATGTTATGTAGAAATGGCGTCCAAAGTCCCTCAAGGCCATGGATATGTCATTACGATCAAATTTCCATTGGTCAGTATAGAGTTCTGATATCATGCGGGAACATTTGATCCAACGACGATCGGAAAGATATTGAATGAAGCGATCATGCGCTTTCTTGGCTCCCGTCTCTCCAGACCAGCGGACAGTTTGAATGACGAAGAAAAGAACGACAATTATTCCCAGACCAGATAGTTTTAATAGTAGGGATCTATGCACTTGATTTTTGTTGATAAAATGATCAGTTTCCCAATCTTAATTTGTGTCAAAGTCATCCAAAGTTTCTCAAAATCAACATTCTGGGAAAGAGTATAGAAAAAATGTTGCCCTGATCCTTGAGAAGAGAAGTGGTAAGATCCTTATTTGTCAGAGGTCGGATTGTGAGAATTCTTGGCAATTTCCCCAGGGAGGGGTGGATGAGAGAGAGGAGCCTGTTGAGGCTCTTTACCGTGAAGTGAGGGAAGAAATAGGCCTTTCTAGGAAATTCTATAAAATTATAGAGGAGCGTGAAGGGTACCGTTATAATTTTGATAAGAGGCATGGCAAATGGAAGAACTATCTCGGTCAGGAGCAGACTTACTTCAGGTGCAGATTTAATGGGAAAAACAAGGATATTGACCTGGGTGCGGACAAGCCAGAATTTACTAATCACTGTTGGATTTACCCTGAGGAATTCAATTTGGAATGGGTAGCGGACTTCAAGCGTCAGGTTTACTCGGAAGTGTTCCGGGATTTCTTTGATTTCGAAATTACTGAAAATAAATAAAATGCCTTGCGGTATACCTAGGGTGAAAAGATATTAATTACGCTCTGGCCGCAATATGCGCTCTAAGAATTCTTTTTGGCATTATTTTTCTCGAAGGACGATACGTGTCCTTCGACCGGCTATGCAATTGCTGGGCCGCATGTCGACAAGTTCTGCTCAGGAAAGCGCTCCAAGGTCTGTTTTAGGAACAGAGGAATCTTCAAATAAGGTTTTAAGGGACCTGAGATCTGGTATTAATGTCGCATTGCTGGCCTTTCCTCAAGGAATGGCCTATGCACTGGTTGCAGGTCTTCCTATTCAATTCGGCATCACCTGTTCTATCGTTGCCGCTTTACTTGCTCCTCTATTTTCTGGCTCTAGGTTTCCTATCCTTGGGCCAACGAATGCGACTGCATTCATGATTTTCAGTTACTTTCTTGCATACCCTGATCCGTCTGCCGCCGCCGATCATATGCCATTAGTGGTTATCATGGTGGCAATTCTTTTAATAATAGGTTCGGCCCTTAAGGCCGGAGATCTTATTCAGTATGTGAGCCGATCTGTTATCATTGGTTACGTTGCGGGCGCTGCTTTGCTAATCATTGTAAATCAATTCAGTTATGTTCTTGGTATTGATCCGACCAGGGAGGGGAGGTCTTTCTTTACAATTTTTGCAGGAACGGTGTCGAGGATAAGTGAATCTAATATTGCTGCTTTGCTCCTTGGTCTAGGAACGTTCGTATTTTATTTTGTTTTGCGTAAGTCCTTTAGAACCTTGCCAACTTTTGCCCTTAGTCTTCTTGTGGCTACCTTGGTGAACTGTTTTTTACCTGATTCATTATCGATCAGCACATTTGATGATCAGGAAGGGGGGAAGAACGTTTTTCCTGATTATTCGATCCTAGCGGGTTCTGATCTCTTTGATAAAATATCCGAACTCTCAGGCATTGCTTTTGGTTTGGCTTTCCTGGTTGCCCTTGAAATATCAGTAGTGTCCAAGTCCCTCGTTTCCCGTACAGGAGATACGTTGAAAATGAACCGAGACAT
>JABSSR010000091.1 GCA_013213965.1 Verrucomicrobiales bacterium
ATAAGTCGTAATCAACAGCATCCCAGTGAAGAGAGTGGAAAAAGGAATATTCTCATCCTCCTTACCAATGGGAGAGAGTCGCTCTGGATGATTCTCTGTGAGGTAGGATATGCCAGCACCGAATCCCCCTCCTCCTCCCAATTCATTACCCAAAACAATCAGACCCAGAACCGGTATCAAAAGGCCGCCAATTAACAGTCCAATACCATTAAAAGTATCGGAAATCGCAACTGCCTTGAGACCGCCAAAGATAGCGTAAAGGCTCCCCACCACACCAAGCGCAGTGACAGTGATCCAAAGCGCTTGCGCCTGATTAATATTCAAAATTTGCTCAATATTAAACACCTTAATCATGAACAACGCTCCTGAATACAATACAAAAGGCAGTAAGTTTGTCAGTAGGGATAGTAACAGCAATACAGATACAGCCGTGCCGACAACCTTGGAATAACGCCTCTCAAGGAAAAGAGAAACCGTTGCAACTCCCCCTTTCAAATATCTCGGAAGAAACACCAAAGCCATCAAAACAATGGCTATTGATGACCAGACCTCCCACGCCATCACCTGCATTCCATTTTTAAATGCTCCTCCATTCAATCCGACAAGTTGCTCCGTGGAAAGGTTCGTCAAAAGCAATGAGCATCCCACAACAATCCAAGGCAGACTTCGTCCGGCAAGAAAGTAACCAGTAGATGTGTCATGGTTATCCTTGCGAGTCGCTCGCCATGAAAAGAAACCAACGAGCCCAGTGAAAATTAAAAATGCAATGAACTGAATCATAAGAATGTGGGGTTATAATTTGAGTTTTCCTTAAAAAATAAAAATATTTTCCATATATATTAAAGTTCCAGAACCTCTATATCTTTATACCATGCCTCCGCTGGCGCCCCGGAATGAATCTGCAATCCAAACCTTCCGTTCCTAGGTATGTCGGATGCCTTACCATTTTCATAATACTTTGTGGCCAGGGCTCCGTTAACCCAAATGCTGATAACATTGCCTTCGGCTCTGATTCGGAATTGGTTCCAACCATTAATGTCAGTGAGCTGCTGCGTCGGCAAGGGAACTTCAGCTAAAAATCTTCCGCGCCTCGACTCATCATACAAAGCTCCCCAGATTGAGACCTTTCCCATCGTCCCAATATCACATTGAAATCCCTTCATCTCATGATGATTGGGAATCCGCTCACTCCAGAATTGAACGCCCGCATTTTTGCCTTGGCCTATTAGCTTAGCCTTAAATTTCATATCAAAGTCACCGTAAGATTTTTTAGTCACGAGGAACTGATTCTTGGGCACCTTCTTCTTTAGACTACCCGCAACAATCGCTCCATCCTCCACACGAAACCAATCCTCACTCCCCTCCCAACCTTCCATTGATTTTCCATCAAATATTGATTTGAAGGCACCGCCGGAAGGAACCAAGAACTGGACACATACTGGACAAGGCACTGAAACAGGTGGGCCAGCAGCGCTCAATTCCCCACTCTTCGCATTAATCCTAAAAACTCTAACGTCATTGCTGTTCTGCCCTCCGGCAATGAGATAACGCCCGCTCGGATCAATACCAAAGCCGCGTGGAGTCTTCACTCCAAGGACCTGAACTTCAACTAAGTTCATTTTACCTGTAGCAGGATCCAGTCCATAGGCAGCAATGCTGTCATGTCCCCTATTCGAACAGTAAAGAAATCTACCGCTGGGATGCATAAGCAATTCAGCCGTTGAGTTGCGTTTCTTAGCCCACTCTTCAGGAATCGTACTCAACGTTTGTAATTCTTTCATTTTTCCTGATGATGCATCAAAAGAAAAGGCGGTCACTGATGACGTGACCTCATTATTTGTATAGCCAAACTTTCCGTCATTAGAGAAAGCGAAATGCCTTGGGCCATTTCCAGGTTCAACTTTGGCAGATGCAAAATCATTCGCAGATAATTTTCCATTACTTGAGTCATACTTATAGATCATTAGCATATCTAACCCCAAATCAGCACACACAATGAATTTGCCACTAGGATCAAGATCAATAGAATGGGCATGAGGAGACTTCTGTCGGGGCAAGACACTCGATCCTGTATGCTGTGAAAACGAAGTGAGCCCAAGGACACCATCATTTGAAACTGATGCGGATCCGATACTACCTCCAACATAATTAGCAAAGAAAACATGTCTTCCTGAAGGGTCTGCAG
>JABSSR010000092.1 GCA_013213965.1 Verrucomicrobiales bacterium
TGATGAGAAGAAGGGAGAACGTCTTGTCGTATTACATACCCTCGAACAAGAAAATCTTAAGGAAATTACTGATCAATTTGCAACTGCAGACATTCCCAATTTATGGAAGCCCAAAACTGATCAATTTTTCAAAGTGGACGAGCTCCCTTATCTAGGCAGTGGTAAATTAGATTTGAAAGCGATCAAGACAATAGCCCTCGAGATTGCAGACGAGTAATTGCTTTTTATATTTAGCTAGGACAAACGAATCATATCTTTGATGGACTGATACCAAAGAAAGAAAAGACCCTTCCATGAATAGCAGAAGGTACCGTTCCCAGATAATTTCAGCAAACCACGGTCCAGGTTATGATCGACTTGGTCTCTCATTTCTTTTTCCGTTAATTCATCAAGTTCATCTGGATCAGTTTCTTGAAGATCCCATTCGTTGATCCCCTTGCTTTGCAAAAATTTATGGTGCACTTCAATCATTTCATTAAATGATTCAATGCCGCGAACACAATTAACAACACAGTCCGGCGTCAATTTCATTGCATAGCTGAAAGGGTAATTCCATGTCACAAGAGTTTTTCCGTCAGCAGTCCTGGAAGAAACGCTCATATAATTAAAAGCTACATGGCTTTGACTATGTAAATTTATTGTGGCTTGAGCTTTAGAATCTGGATCATAAAAGAAGCGAACGAACTGATCAACGCCACCCCATTCCCATCCTGAGTCCTGGACATGCTCAAAGCCTGCCACTTCTACTTCATTGGTGAATTCTCTTAGTTGCGGGAAAAGATCACGGTTCGGGGGGAACCGGCTCTGCATTTTCTTATCAAGCGGGAGCCGCATCCTGCGGATACGCGTCATGATATCGATGCCGGGAAGAAAGAACCAACCCAAAGCCGTTACGATGCCCCACGTCATATTATGACCACTCAAAAAGTATCCGGTAAGGAACGTAGCAATGATGACGCAAAATGCTCCGAACTTGCGCACAGCTCCGAACTCAAAGGAGCGACAGCCATAGGCTAAAAATAGTGTTCCTATTACTATAAGGGTTTCAAACATTTAAATAATCACAGTATATGCTGAGCTAATGGGGGGGTAAATATACGCTGTGGTATAAAACTGACGAATAAAAAATGAAGTTCTTTCGTTTTATTTTAGCGGGGACTGAAACTACCTTTTCGACGAGAATTTAGCGGTTCAGTGTTTCTGATTGAACTGTCTTTATAAAATAAAATGCCGTTTCGGCGAAGATTTGCTATGAAGCCTTTAAAGTCCTTCTTCAGCTCTTCATCCTTGAGTATGGAATTTAATATGCCCGACCCATTATTAATTTTTTCAAATGCCTTATCGGCTCCTTCAGCCGCGGCAGTGAGTTTTTTTAGTCCAGGCTCAATGGCGCTTATTGTTGCACTGCCATTATCAAGTATTGGACCAATCTTTTCTGCTGCGGCATCAACTTTGATGCTGGCCTTTTTCATATTGGCTAAAAGTTCACGAAGATTGTCTGTATTGTCATCGCCAAGTACTTTATTGTTTATTGAATCAAGTGCATCGGCAAGTTCAGCTACCGCATGATTAAAACTCTGAAGGTTTTCTTCCCTGAGAATGCTTTGATTCAATTTCTCAACGGCACTGCCAATGTCCCCCAAGGCGGACCGAACATCTTCAAGAACGACCTGACCCTTATTCGACAATGATTCAGCTGAAGAAGCGAGTGCCCCGAGCCCTGTGATCCGTTCACCCTTGATTTTTGAATCAGGGGCTATGAATTTTTCTGTCCTATTATCAGGAACTTTAATTTCTATCATGGCGTCTCCCAAAAGGCCACTCGTGCCAATGGAGAATTTAGCTCCTTCAGGTATTTGAAAATCGTCATAAATATCAAGGCTAACAATGGCACCGCCGTAATTATCCAAGTTCACGGTTGGAGATTCTGCCAGCCTGCCAATTTTAACACCTCCCAAACGGACATCCGTTCCCTTAAGGAGGCCTCCACCATCATCAAAAGTAACAGTCAGTGAATACGTTTCTTCAAAACGATCACCAAAGTTACCGAATTTAAGAACTAAAAATCCCAGCAATAGTAAACCTATCAGTAAGAAGAAACCCACAAAGAGTTCGGTGCGATTCTCTTTCATTTTATTATCTTTCCATTTTTGTCCGACGCTTATTTAAAGTGCCTTTCTGATGCACTGTAACCCTAAATAGAGAATTTGCTAGAGCTCCTCTGCCGGATGCCCATTTATGAAGTCATGAATGACAGGATCATCACTTGCATCCATTTCTTCAGGGGTTCCACAGAAATACACTGATCCTTTGCGTAAAAAAGCGATTCGATCAGCGATAGTTCTTGCTGATTTCATATCATGCGTAACTACAACTGAAGTGATTCCGTAATCTTTTTGCATCTGAATGATTAAAGAATCAATGGAACCGGTCGAGACCGGATCAAGGCCCGCAGTGGGTTCGTCATAAAGAATGGACTCAGGCTTGGCAATCATGGCCCGTGCCAACGCGACACGTTTTCGCATCCCTCCGCTCAAAGCGTTCGGCATTTTGTTAATGTGTTCTTCGAGCCCAACGAGGCGAAGCGCTTCTGTGACCTTTTCCGTGAGAGTGGTAATATTTTTTTCTCCACGTTCCCGTAAAGGAAAAGCAACATTTTGACCGACACTCATTGAGTCGAAGAGAGCGCCATTTTGAAAAAGAACCCCTACCTTTTGCCGTATCACAGCGAGCCCCTTTTCATTGAGTTGACTGATGTCCTGTTTGCCAATAATGACGCGACCACTGTCAGGACGCATGAGTCCTGTTATATGTTTAAGGATAACGCTTTTCCCTCCGCCACTGGCCCCTATTAATACCATGGTTTCACCTGAGAAAATATCTAGATCAACGCCTCGCAGCACATGCTGTGTTCCGAGTTGTTTTTGTATTTCCTCTAGTCGGATGGAGACAATTCGAGGCTCCCCATTTAAATCATTGTCCATGTTGAAACCACAAAACGCTTAGACCATATACAAACAAAACGCAAATGACTGAGTAAAATGCTTCCCGTTCATGCAAATTAATTGGATCCTTTAACGCTAAATATAAGTATTAATTTCTAGGGAATGCCAAA
>JABSSR010000093.1 GCA_013213965.1 Verrucomicrobiales bacterium
AAAAGAATTTTATAACGTAGGAGAATTTGATAAAGCCATAAAAGGCTATCAGTCTGCCATAGACGAGAGCAAATCAACTTCTCAAACTGCTCAACTGAATCTTGGTCTGGGAGCATCCGCTTTTTCTGCAAACAATCATGAACTTGCCCTGGACGCTTTCAGTTCCGCTCTTCTGAGCGAGGAGAAACCAGTCCAGGAAACAGCTCACTACAATCTCGGCAACACTCTTTTTAGAAAGGGTGAAGAATTATTAAGTTCGAACGACGATGCCGGCAAGCCCGGGACTCCCCCTTCAAAGGAAAGCATAGAGAATGTCATCAAGGATTGGGAAGGAGCGATTGAGCATTACCAATCCTCCCTGAACATAAATCCCAATAATACGAATGCTCAACACAACATTGATGTAGTGAAAAAAAGGCTCGAGGAACTGAAGCAGGACGAACAGGATTCTCAGGACGAGCAGGATTCTCAGGACGAGCAGGATTCTCAGGACGAGCAGGAATCCCAGGAACAGCAATCCACCTCAGGAGAGGATCAGAAAGTGAACCCTAAAACGGGCTATTCTAAGGAAGAAGCGCAGCGTCAACTCGAAGCTTTGGCAAACGAACAGATCCTGCGAGCACTTCCCAGAAGGTCAAAGGCTCGATTCTCAAAGGACTGGTGAAATCAAAATTACAGAGCTTTGGATTTTTCCTGTTCGCAATGGCTCCATTCACGGCTAAAGCTGAAGTGAACCTTCGCATCGCCATAGAGCCCGGGAACATCATACGCGAAGGATCCACAGCAAAAATTTCAGTTAGCGCTGCCGGGCAGATCAGCTCTGAAGAGCCTCAACTTAAAATTGAAGGCGGTACCTTGATCGTTCGAAACATTGGCAAAGGGTTCGAATTTATGCGAAGCAATCAAGGAGTCACCAGAGTCACCACATACTCTTTTGAAGTTCGGGGTGGGATCGGGAAATACAATATCAAAGGAATATTCAAGGCCACGGACGGGACACTTTATGAAACAGATAACGTAAAACTCCAGATCCGTGGAAAGACGGCCAAAGAAAAAGCACTGAGCCCAGAACTCGTAGTGAAAGTTGCTAACGAATCTCCTTTCGTAGGAGAGTCCGTATTTGCAGAAATTACTATACTTCTCCAACCCAACACACAAATCTACTCCGAAAGAAACAACATCGTAAAACTTTCAGGGGATAGTATCCGAGCCGTTTATCTGGCCGGCCCCAAAGAAGCAGCCCCGGTCAACGGGAAAAGGGCGATCCGATTCCTGTACCAAATATCTCCACTAAAGTCTGGCAACCTCAGTCTTACCGCGTCATTCAAACCTCTCATCCAACTACCCAGCACCACAGGTAGGAGACGAGTAGATGAGCGATTCGATCTAAAATCCAAACCTGTCAGCATTGTATCTAGATCATTACCTACAGAGGGCCGGCCCGCAGATTTTTCAGGAGCCATTGGAAATTTTGCACTGAACCTTCAAGCTGACCCTCTATCAGTAAAGACCGGAGAACCTATCGCAATGCGCTTCACTGTGACGGGGAGTGGCAGCTTCGAATTCCTTGAACCTCCTAAGCCCACTTCAATTTCTGGATGGAAATTTTACGAACCAACCAAACTGGACCTGCAACGAGGAGAACCAGGAAAACCTTCACGACTAATCTTCTCACAAAACATTGTTCCAGAACAAAAACATAACCAACTCCCAACGTTCCGGATCACGGTATTCGATTCAAAAAAAGAACAGTACGTGACCCTCATAACTGACAAGATTCCTCTAAAAGTTGAAGAAGTAGCCATCAGTTCAGGATTCACAAAGAAAGAAACACCATCAAACATTACTGCCACTTCACCACAATCAGCACTGTCGGACATTTTAATGATGGGCAACACCATAACACCTAAATGGTCTGTCGCCTCCACTCCTGCATGGAGAAACTCAACTTTCTGGTCAGTGAACCTCCTGTCCATTTCCTTGTTAATTGGAGCCGCCGTATGGTTAAGATTTCATCAAAAGAAAACAAATCTATCTGGTGAAATGAGCGCTACAGAGCTTCTCGAAAAATTGAAGAAAAATTACGCATCAGGCACCAAATTTGATCTCATAGCATATGATTGCCTCAGAAGAATAATATCTGAACAGAACATCAATGAAACAAGCCCCCTTCTTTGCCAAGTACAGGATCGGTACGAGTACATCAAATTTAGCGGCAATGAGGACAAGTTCCCGGAACAGAGCACCGAAACCGAACGCTCGCAGATCATTGAGGAATTAAATCAATTAACCAAGAAATGAGCAGGACCCTTATAGCCTTCATTTTTGTTTTACTTTACTCTTCGGCCAATCAATCCGTTGCGGATCTTACCGAAGCTGAAGACAACTTTGCCAGAGGTTCTGCATTCCTTAACGACGACAAATACGAAAAAGCGCTTCAGAGTTTTACCCCACTCATTAATGAAGAACAATTCGCACCCGAACTATTCCTTCAAATTGGCAATACCCATTATCGACTCCAGGACATTGGATCCGCCGCACTCTCTTACCGGAGAGCCCTCTTACTCAAATCAAGTCTATTCGAGGCCAGACAGAACCTTACCCTCATCAAGGACAAGGTAGGATTTGTTGATACAGAGTCACTAGGCTCACATCAGATCTTGACCTCATCAAATGAGTCATTCATCAGCACGCTCCTCGCCATTAGCCTCTGGCTAATTGGGATCGGAGTTATTCTAATTATCCTGAAAATCCGGCACAGAAAATCTGTGATCACTCTACTTGTCATTGGAGTCCTGTGCGCAAGTTCCTCTGCTATCCTTTCAAGGGCCAAAGACTCATCCAGGCCAGACCCTCGAACCAATATCGTCACAAAAAACAACACCGTAGCTCGAACTGCACCCGCACAATCAGCTTCAACCATCATAACACTTCCTCCCGGGAGCAGTGTGATTCTCATCTCAGGAAGAGGCACTTGGTCCTACGTAAAACTTCCTACCGAACTTCACGGTTGGGTCAGAACAGAATCACTCGAATCTCTCTGGCCTTATAATCCAGAGTTCTCGGATTGAAATTGTGCTATTTCTGCAGCCTTACTGGCCTTAATACTTGTCCCGTAATATGGATCAGCATCTACCATTTTAAGATACTTTAATACACCAGCAGCAATACCAGAGCTCATCTTCTCCCTATAGGCACTGCTCCTCAAGTTGGAACATTCTTTGGCATTACTAAGAAAACCACACTCGATAAGTATTGACGGACACGAAACCCACCGCGTCATGGCAAGTCTACTGTCCCTGATTCCCCTATCCTTCGCTCCGGTCATAGAACACAATAAATACTGCACATGGCCCGCGAGGAGTTTTCCGCGATGATCAGAAAAAGAATCATTCTTACCAAGTTTAAAATACTGTCTCTGAGAAAGCATCACTGAATCTGGTTTGGATTGAGCATAATAAATTTCAACACCATGAGCTCCAGGAACTGTGGACGCGTTATGATGGATGCTAACAAACAAGGCTCCGGGATGTTCATTGGCCAGTTTAGAGCGTTCACTCAAATTAACTTTAAGGTCAGAGTCTCTAGTGAACTTCACATTGACTTGTGCCTGAGTTAATTTCTTTCCAACAAGATTGGCAACTTCAAGATTAAGTTTTTTTTCAAGAGCGCCCCCGGCCACTGTTCCTCCATCAGATCCTCCGTGCCCAGGATCGATAATTACCACAGGCCTTGTATCAATGAGGTCTCCGGTCTTGGAATTATTAAGATCCGCCTCAATCTCATTGACGGGCCCCTTAACCAAACCCAATTGAAGTGCAATATTTGAAAAGATTTGAAGGTTATTCTTCCTCATGATGCTTCCAAAAAGCACCCCAAGTAAAATAATCAAACCAATACCCGCTAAGAGAAAACGAGTCTTCGTGATCAAAAACTTTAATAATTTTAGCACAAACAGAGGTAATATTGCAAAAAAAACACACATTTCCAGATATTTAACTTGTCTTAAGTAAGAAAAGTTTTTAAATTTAATGATGTATCTGGGTAAATTCATAAGCATCAGCAAAATCTTGTGTGCAGTTCTTTGTGTTTCTTTTAGCTCAATTAGCTGCAAATCCATCTCTAACAAAGGCAATAGCGCCAAATACAATAACAATCAGTCAACTAAACGCTTTTCCTTGAATCCTTTCGGATTCAAAAAAAGAATTGGTCAGGACGTTTTCCAGATACGAAATGATCTCTCTCAAACCAACTCCAGAGTCAGCTCTCTTGAAGGTGAAGTTAAAATCATTCAGTCCAGCCCCGTCTTCTCCACTCCTAATTATCAGACTCAGAACCTAGGAGTACAATCCTCACCATCACTGACCGGCAAAGCACACATCGTGAGCGGAGGAGAAACTCTCAGCAGCATATCAAGACAATACAAAATTGGTCTCGATCGTTTAATAAGTGAAAATAAGATACTAGATCCTAATGCGCTACAGATAGGACAGGAAATATTTATTCCCGCTCAAAGGGGACAACCTGCAACACAAAGACAAGAGAAAGACACATCACCAGTTGACCCAAATGCTGACCATCATATCGTTACAAGTGGTGACACATTGAATCGAATTGCAAAGAGATACGGAGTTTCCACAGATTCCATCGTTAGTGCAAATTCTTTAGAAAATCCTAATAACATAATAATTGGCCAACGAATTACTCTTCCGGTTGAACCAGTTCAATCTCCTGCCTCAACTGCTAATGTTCCTGTAGAAGACCTTCCAAAGGATGAACCTGAAGTTACCCAAAATTCCAATAATCCAGAAGAAATTGTAGCCCCCGAAGGGCATGGATTCTATCAAGTAGTCGATGGCGACACTCTCCAATCTATCGCCATTTCTTTCGGCACAAATGCTGATGAGTTGAAACGCCTGAACAAGCTATCAGACGACAAAAACTCCCTCCACATCGGTGATTATATACTGGTTCCAGTGCCTGACGATTCCTTATACGAAAGTTAAAGATATGAACTGAGAGGAGGAGGCAGTTCTCTTTCTATTTCCTGGATCCGATAACCAAATCCTGTCCCTTTTATCGTTGATAGGTCTAGGACTCCTTCACGCCTCCGGTAAACACCAGGATGAACGCTCTGTTCAGGCATTGATGCATCAGGATAGAACTGCATCCCGTTACTCTCCACACCCATGATAGTTCCTGCATACGCAGCCAATAGTACATGAGGTATCTGAGCTAGCATTGGGTTCGTAAGATCCTGGACCATGAGCCCCATCCCCATTTCTTTAGCCCAACAAAGGCTCAATATCGCTCCGGTCAAAGTCTTGCATGTTTTCAAGGCAACGCCATTCCATCCCAGAGACATTCCCAATTTCACATAGGACCAATCATGAGCACTTTCATCCAGATAAAGTGGTTTACGCTCAGAAACACTATGAACATCGATCTGATTATCCCTCAACTCATATGGGAATGGCTGTTCAACGTAAAGTATTCTCTTAAATATTTCCGGACAATCAAGTGAGATCGAATCAAGCATCGAATTAACATATTCAGGATCATTAACCGTGCAGTTAAAGTCAGCACTCAGCCACTGGATACCGTCCTGCTCAGCAATATCACCAATTTTTTTCATCCTCTTAAAGTCCCAATCCCAATCAGTTCCTCTCAACTTAACCTTCAGACATTTCAAACCGTCCGTTCTGATCCAATCACGTAAAAGAACAGGGTACCCATCATCCGGCTCATCACCTCTTAACTCATCTTCATCGATGGGATCAAGTCCCCCAATTAAATGCCATACGGGCATCTTTTGTTCAGGTTTTACCAAATAATCAGAAGGATACTTTCCCTTAAAGGCATTATCAGAATCAAAGTACTCGCTCAGATCCTTAGCTAATGAATCCGGTCCAAACAACTCAAAGACAGGTCTTGAGCATAGCTTCCCATAAGCATCATATGCCGCCAAATCAAATGCTGAGAACGCCACCAATGCCGCCAAATATGGTAATTCTTCTTGCTCTGAATATACCAAATTATGAGTTTTCCTAAGCTCTTCCAATGACTCTGATATAAATCTTGAACCTAATTCAAATGGATGTCCTCCTTCATTTAACTCCACAAAAGAACGTGCAACCGAATCACTAAACTCAATTAGCCTCGACTCTCTTTGTACGTGATCAAGAGATGACGGCCACACCCAAGCAACACTGAGCGGAGTTTCTCCCCAACCTTCGGAAACGCTCCCATCCTGAGCCTTCAAAACAACTTTTACCCTCGCGCATTTTACAGAAGTGAGAGTCTGATTCCCAAATTTCAAAGGGATCCGTAAATTGACGGGTAAAATGTAAAGCTCCGCTCCTAATATTTTCACTGTTTATTTTGCTGAATCTTCCCCTTTTCTCTTAAATTAAAAATGCACTTCTATTCATCCTAAGAAGCTCCATCAACCTCATCCGATTGGCCCTCCGTCTCAGGACCATGACTTCCCAGGAAAACTGCAAACCATTTAAATTCATCGGAGTCATTAAGTGTCACTTTAAGTAGCATAGTGAGTGGAACGGCAAGAAACATTCCTGTAATACCCCATAACCAACCCCAAAAAACAACTGAAAGTACAACGACGGCAGTAG
>JABSSR010000094.1 GCA_013213965.1 Verrucomicrobiales bacterium
AATGTAATAAATAATTTAGAAATTTCATGATTCCCTGGTTGTACGATTATTTGAAAGAAGCTGCAGGTGTTGATGTGCAGTTACTGCGTTATATTACTTCTAGAGCTGGAGTCGCCTGCATTTGTTCATTTGGCATTACATTACTCATTGGTCCTTATTTAATCCGACGTCTTATTGCAATGAAGATGGGGCAACCGATAAGGGGTGCCGACGAAGTTAATGAGTTGGCTGAACTTCATGATTCCAAGACTGGTACTCCTACGATGGGAGGTGTGATTATTGTAACGGCTGTCATGATCAGTGTCTTGTTGTTTGCACGATTGTCGAATCCTCTTGTTTTGGCTGTGGTGATTGTCTTTATCGGTCTAGGACTAGTTGGGTTTTGCGATGATTACCAGAAAGTTAAAAAGAAGAATTCCAAAGGTATTAGTGCCAAGACGAAACTGATTCTTCAAGTTCTAGTGTCACTGTGTGCGGGGTTGTATTTATATTTAAACCCAGAAACTTCAACATACATCCGTGAGCTATATGTTCCTTTTAATAAAGATTCACTGATCGAGGACATGGGCATTTTTTGTTTGCCTTTCTTCGTATTAATTATCGTAGGTTGTTCGAATGCAGTGAATTTGACTGATGGCCTGGATGGGTTGGCTATTGGATGTTCTGTGTCAGTTGCATTAGCTTATGCAGCGATTTGTTATTTGGTTGGCAATCAGCAATTAGGCGAAAAATATTTATTGATTCCTCATAGTAGGTACGCAGGAGAACTTACAATCGTATGTTTAGCGTTGGTAGGCGCTGGATTGGGGTTTTTATGGTTTAACTGCCATCCAGCAAAAGTGTTCATGGGAGATACTGGCTCATTGGCTTTGGGAGGAGCTTTCGCGTCTTTAGCAATATGTTCAAAACATGAAATTTTACTCGTAGTAGTTGGTGGTGTTTTTGTAATGGAGGCAACGTCTGTGATCCTTCAGGTGCTCAGTTTTAAAATTCGAGGCAGGAGACTCTTTCGAATGTCTCCGATTCACCACCATTTTGAACTTAAGGGGTGGCATGAGAATCAGGTAATCATTCGTTTTTGGATCCTATCTCTTCTCTGTGCTCTTATTGGATTGGCAACACTAAAACTAAGATAATAATCTGAAATACAAAGGAACAGATATTGCAGTGTTAGGGTGCGGTCAGAGTGGAATGGCCGCAGCAAGGCTAGCGTTACGTGAAGGCGCTAATGTCAGGGTGTTTGATACGGGTAATTCGTTAGATCTTTATGATAGGGCTGAAGAACTTAGCCGTGAGGGGTGCGAAGTTGTAATGGGCAATGATGCCCTTTGCGTTGATCCTAGAAAATATGCATTTGCCATCATTAGCCCTGGGATCAGTCTTGATTGGGAAATAGCAACTCAATTTACGGCTTCAGGAGTTAGAGTGATTGGTGAAATTGAATTTTCTTACCCATTTTGTTCATCTGGAATAATAGGGGTCACTGGAACAAATGGTAAAACTACTACTGTAGGATTAATAGAAAAAATATTGAACGGATGTGGGGAGACAGCAGTGGCAGGAGGAAATTATGGAAGACCTCTCGCTGATATTGTTTGTGATCCGGAGAGCTATTCTTCTGTAATTTTGGAAATTAGTTCATTTCAACTAGAAGCGATAAGTGAATTTCATCCGAACGTGGCGGTATGGACTAATTTTGCTCCAGATCATCTGGATAGATATTCAGGAATTGAAGGATATAAGTCTGCAAAGATGAAGTTATTTGTGAACCAGAATGAGGAGGATTGGGCTGTAATAAATGGTAAAGATGAGTTTTTGGAGTTGAGGGCTCGGACGATTACTTTTTCAGCGTATCAGGGATCAGGGAACTACAGCCTCAGTCAAGGTAATGTTTTTTATGGGGATAATCTTTTGTTCAATCTTCAACAAACTAACCTTAGAGGTAATCACAATGCTGAGAATCTAATGGCAGCAACTGCTGTTGCTCAAATTAAAGGATATTCTATCGATTTAATTGTGGAATCTCTTTCAGATTACACTGCTCCTCCGCACAGATGCGAGTTGGTTTCGACAATTGATGGAGTCGATTATATTAATGATTCCAAGGCGACTAATCTTCATGCAATGGAAAGCGCTTTAAAATCATTACCAGAATCAGGAGGTGGGATTGTTCTGATTGCTGGAGGGAAAGATAAAGAATTGTCCTTTATGGATACCATTGATTCAGTTTCCAAGCACGTTAAGCATGCAATTCTCATTGGTGAAACACGTTTCCAAATGGCTGAAACTTGGGCGAAACAAGTCGATTGCAGAATTGCTGAAGATCTTGATGAAGCAGTGAGTTTAGGAAGACTATTAGCGAAAAGCGGGAGCACTGTTTTATTTTCACCGGGAACTTCATCTTTCGACATGTTTTCCGGCTATGAGGAAAGAGGAAATTTATTTAAAGCAGCTGTAGAAAAACAAATAAAACAAAAATAAATGATGAGTAATAAAAACAGGCAAACAGATAGTAATAGCAGAAGACATAACTGGCTGGATGTTTTTGCAAGGACTCGTAGATCGAGTTCGGATTCCAATTCGGATCAGCAATGGCAATCAGAAGTTCCTAACATAAAGCTTTCGAGGGCGTTTGTTGTAGTTCTGATTCTTCATGTGGTTGCAGTTGGTGGCATATTGGCTTTTGAAATGTTTAAGCCCAAAGCGAGAAATTCATCACTTGTGACATCCGAACAGGAAAATAATGAAATTCGCTCAAAGGAAATTGCTAAAGAAATTGTATCTGAGATTCAACCGGATGCAGAAAATGACAAAGGGTATGAGCGTTACATTGTGCGTAATGGAGATAGTCTTCGAACAATTGCTGAATCGTATAAGATTTCTAGAACTGAATTGTTAGCGGCCAATTTAATTGATGAGGATCATCCTTTAGTGAGTGGAAGAATATTGCGAGTGCCTAAATTGAGCCTAGTTGTTAACAAGGGTGAAGAATTTCCGATTCCTTCTCAATCAGGGAATGAAGATTATATTTTGTTGGATAAATTACCAGAGTTGAAGACAAATTCTGCAGGAAATGTTGAAAAGGTTACAGCAGGTAAAAGATTGGGAGATGATGATGAAAAAGGAGACGGATTTCAATTTTTGGAGTCAGTTCCTCCAGTAGAAACAAGCGAAGTGGTGCCGCGTGCGATTCCTGTTTCTAAAACCAACCCTGTCCGGCCCCCTAGGATTGTTAAAGAGATATCTACAAGTGATTTTATTGTTACTGGCAATGAATTGAAAGGACAATTGATTGCTTCAACGTATACTATATCATCAGGTGATACACTTTACGGAATCGCTAGAAAGTATAAGATCAGTGTTGATTCCATATTAAAATTAAATCCTGGAGTTGATCCTAGGACTTTAGGCATAGGTAAGACTCTAAGGTTGCCTTAAGAGTAAACGTCATTTAGTGCAAATTTTTTTATGGGAGAAAAGAGCTTAAAGATATTTGTTTTTTCAATCGTGGCTTTACTTGTCCTTGGTGTTGTGATGCTGCTTAGCACAAGTGTTTTTATTGCTGATAGGGTGGATATTTATCATGATGTTCAGAGGCAATTTATTTGGTTAGGATTGGGGATAATTGTTTGTGCTGTTACATCTTCAATTGATTATCATTTCTGGGACCGCTCACGATGGGTGTGGTTTTATGTTGCTTTGTTTTTATTAATTCTCTGCTTTATTCCTTCGATTGCGCAGCCGGCAAATGGATCATCTAGGTGGATAGGGCTAAGTAATTTTGGCTTTGATTTTGCTCGTTTACAGCCCTCAGAATTAGCAAAAATAGCAGTAGTGTTTGTGTTGGCCGGTTGGTGTTCAAAGCATAAAAATCAGATAAGTGAAGTAAGGTTCGGTTTTATTTATCCGGTACTGATTGTTCTTATTCCTGTGTTGCTAATTGGGTTCGAAACTGATATGGGAACTGCGGCATTGCTAATTTGTGCTTCATTGATAATACTTCTTGTGGGAGGTGGTAATATTCGTTTTTTTGTAGGGAGTGGACTCTGCTCTTTAGTTGTCCTTGGCCTTGCAGTTTGGATGAATTCTAACCGGCTCCAGCGGTTCATTGCGTTCCTTGATTTAGAAGCTCATAAGACTGGATTGGGGTTACAACAATGGCGTGCGCAATTAGCTTTGGGTGAAGGGGGTATAACTGGACTTGGTCTAGGTGAGGGGCGTGAGAAACTTATGTATATGCCATACGCTCATACAGATTTCATATTTCCTATGATTGGTGAAGAGCTTGGGGCTGTGGCAACATTGTCAGTAGTTTTTGCTTTTGTTATGTTATTAATATTTGGTGCATCCATAGCAAATTCTGCCCCTGACCGTTTTGGTAAGATTCTTGGATTTGGGCTAGTAACATTAATTTCTTTACAGGCAATAATTAACATAGGTGTTACTACTGGGTTAATGCCAAATAAGGGATTGCCGCTTCCATTCGTTAGTTATGGAGGATCTAATTTATTGTTTAATTTGGCGGCTATCGGAATCCTTTTGAATATCTATCGACAGGGTCATGCGCCCGTAAAAGATCCTGATGCGGATCTTTTTAACGGCCCAAGAGTAACGCCGAGGATATAATATAAATAATGAGTGCCCGTGTTGTTATTGCTTGTGGTGGAACAGGTGGACATTTGTTCCCTGGGATTGCGGTGGCTCAGTCTTTATTGGATGTAGGGGGTGATCCGTTACTAATTATTTCTGAGAAAGAAATTGATACGATAGCAATTCGAGCTCACAAGCATTTTCGATATGAGTTATTGCCTTCAATAGGTATGCCAAAAATATATTCACCAAAGATGCTGAGTTTTGGTTTTAAGTATCTTAAAAGTTATTTCTTTTGTAAGAAACTGATAAGTGATTTCGGAGCTGATGCGGTTCTTGGTATGGGAGGATTCACTTCCCTACCGGCACTGATGGCGGGTCAAAGAATTGGCGCAAAGACATTTATTCATGAATCAAATGCTTATCCCGGAAAGGCCAATCGTGTTGCTGCCCGCTGGGCTGACATTGTATTATTGGGATTGGAATCATGTCGTGAGCATTTTTCAGGTAAGAATGTTGAAGTTGTGGGTACTCCATTAAGAGGAGTAATGAGGAAATCTTACGACCGAAGCCAAGCCATTGAACACTTTAATCTAAGTGCTGATAAGAAAATATTACTAGTGATGGGAGGTAGTCAGGGGGCTCATGGTATTAATTCTGCTATAGTCAAGTCGCTGGGTAATCTGAGGGAATTAGATATGCAGGTAATTCATATAACAGGCCCAACGGATTATAATAGAGTCATTTCACTATACGAGGGTGTGGATATTAGATCTTATGTCGAACCCTTTAGCGATCACATGCAATTGGCTTACGTTGCTGCTGATGTTGCAATCGTGCGATCAGGAGCTTCCAGTCTTGCCGAGCTTTCTGCCTATGGGATACCTTCAATACTAGTTCCGTATCCTTATTCAACTGATGACCATCAAACGCTCAATGCGCTTGTTTATAGTGATGCTGGTGCCGCATTTTTAATGCGAGAGGAAGATGTGAATCCGGATGAGCTTACCAACGTTTTGTGTCAATTGTTTGATAATAACAATGAGATACATAGGGAAATGAGTGTCACGATGAGAAAGATGGCGGTCATTGACGCCGCGGAAAATATATGTGAACAAATACTACTAAACTCAAAGTGAAAGATAAATGGTCAGATAAATTGCACTCAGGTGCCAAATTTCCAATGAGGATACATCTCATTGGAGTTGCTGGTTCAGGGATGAGCGGTTTAGCTTCATTATTATTAAGCCTTGGGCATCGAGTTAGTGGTTCTGATAAAGTTTCAACAAAAGAAACAGATCGCCTTGAGAGGGTTGGTCTTAGCTTTCATTGTCCACATGCACCTGAGTTGATAGCAGATGTTGAGTTGGTTGTTTTTTCATCAGCAATAAAGCCGGGTAATGTTGTTTATGATGCTTCAATTAAAGCAGAGATCCCAATGCTGAGAAGAGCTGAAGCTCTTGCCTCAATAATGTCACGAAAGAAAAGTATAGTAATTGCTGGCACTCACGGTAAAACAACCACTTCGGCACTAGCGGCTAAAGTGTTGCAGGCAGGAGAATTAAACCCTTCGCATTATGTTGGCGCGGAAGTTCCTGTTCTAGGTAATAATGCTTATTGGAACGAAGAAGGTGATTACTTTATTGCTGAAGGTGACGAGAGCGATGGCTCTTTAATTCAATTCAATTCTGATTATGCAATTTTATTAAATGTAGAGGAAGATCACCTCGATCATTACACTGATGGGATTGAGGGGATCCGTAATGTGTTTAATCAATTTCTAGATTCAGCTCAAAAGAAGATTATATATTGTTCATGCGATACAGAATCATCTGCCCTTTGTGTGTCTCGCAGTAATGTAATTTCGTATGGATGGGATAGTGGTGATGACTTTTGTGCTCAAGTCTGTGAGGTGCGTGAGGGTAGTACGGACTTTGATGTTTTTGCATATGGGAATCTATTGGGGCGAGTCACCTTGGGAATTCCTGGTAAACATAATGTTTTAAATGGACTAGCAGTTATAGCTCTAGCCACAGAACTTGGAGTGGATTTCTCAGATATCTCTAATGCGATGAGTCAATTCAGAGGAGCAAGAAGAAGGTTTGATGTTTTGTATCGCTCCTCTAACTATTCTGTTGTTGATGACTATGGTCACCACCCAACAGAAATCAAAGCAACTATCTCAACGGCCAAGCAATTAAATCCAGAAAGATTAATCTGCGTGTTTCAACCTCACCGGTATAGTCGGACGCAGTTCATGATGGATCAGTTTGCAAAAGCATTTCGAGAAGTTGATGCGCTTTTTGTGACGGACATATATCCTGCTGGAGAGAGTCCAATTGATGGTATTAATAGCGAAACGGTTGCCGTGGCAGTGCATGAGGATGGTCACAAAAATGTTTGTTCTGTTTCAGACATAAGAACGGCTCACCTTCATGTCGGTGTAACACTTTCATGTGGCGATACCATTTTAACACTAGGTGCAGGTAACATACATGAAGTAGGGACTGCCCTTGCGCGTGACTTAGAAATTCTGGATAAGCTCCGACGGGAATTAGATGATCCGCAGACTAAATGTAGGCTATATGAGCCGATGAGTCGTCACACAACAATTAAAATTGGAGGTCCTGCACAGTATTGGATCGAGCCGGTAAGTATCGAGGGTTTTGCCAAGTCTTTAAGATTTTTCTTCAATAAAGGCATTCCTGTCAGAGTAGTGGGAAGAGGCTCTAATTTACTTATATGCGATGGTGGGATTCCAGGTGCAGTAATACGACCCGTAGGTGGCGAATTTGAAGAAGTAAAAATTTCCGAAAATGTCCTAACAGCTGGAGTGGGAGCGCGTTATAAAAAAGTTAGTAATGTGGCAAAAACCAATGGGATCGGTGGGTTCGAGTGGATGGAAGGCATTCCTGGTAATGTTGGTGGTGGATTGAGAATGAATGCAGGAGCAATGGGCTTTGAAACATTTGATCAAGTCGTTTCCATAAAATATTTAGACTCAGAGGGAGGGCTTCATGAAAAAATGGCTGAGGAATTCGAAAGTAATTACAGGAACGTTCCTCAACTTAATGAAAATTATGCAGTTTCAGCAGTATTAAAAGGAACTAAGGGTGATATTAAGGCGATAGATAACCGGATCCGTGAATCTATGGAAAGACGAAAAAGAACTCAACCAATTGCGGCAAGTGCTGGATGTATATTTAAAAATCCTACCGATGTTTCTGCTGGTCAATTGATAGAAGAATTGGGACTGAAAAATGCTAATGTAGGGAGTGCGCGGGTTTCTGAAGTTCACGGAAATTTTATTGTCAATGATGGTGAGGCAAGTGCACAAGATGTAATATTACTTATTGAAGAAATTAAGCTCAAAGTTAAGAAAGAAAGAGCAATTGAACTTGAAACTGAAGTGCAAATTATTGGGCAGGAGAAATTAAACTTTTAAGTATAAATTAACATAAATAGAATAATATGCCGCTTAGTGATAAGACAATAGCTGTGATAATGGGAGGGCCTGGTAATGAGCGGGAAGTTTCAATGGCGTCAGGTAACAGTGTGTCTCAGGCCTTGTCTGATAAAGGAGCAACGGTTGTAGATCTTTGCGTTGAGGATCGAGACTTTGAATTAAAGGATGATGTTGATCTTGTTTTTAATGTAATACACGGAACGTTTGGAGAAGATGGTTCTTTGCAAAGGATTCTTAATGAGCGGCGAGTGCCATATACCGGGGCAGGTGTAACAAGTAGTGAGCTTGCCTTTGATAAGGGTCTTAGCAAAAAGTGTTTTGTGGAGAATGGGATTAATACTCCAGCCTTTGAGTTTGTATCTACAGATGATGGGATATCGCCATCCTTTCAGAAGCCTTTTGTGATCAAACCGCCAAAGGAAGGATCTAGTGTAGGGGTTCATATAATAAAGGAAGAGGTGTCTATAACTGAAGCAATGGAGGATGTATCAAAGTACGACAAGATTATACTTGTTGAGGAATTTATAGAGGGGAAGGAATTAACGGTTGGAGTCTTGAATGGTGAGGCTTTGCCTGTAGTTCATATTCAACCTCTGTCAGGGTTTTATGATATGAACAATAAATATCCTTGGTTGGGGGGAGGGGAAGGAAGTGAGTATTTTTGTCCTGCAGAACTTGATGAGGAAACAACTAGGCGTGTACAATCAGTTGCAATTGAGGCACATAGAGCTCTTGGGATAGAAATATATTCGAGGGTTGATGTCATTCTTTCTGAAAATGACATCCCATACGTACTGGAAGTGAATACCATTCCAGGGATGACTGAGACTAGTCTTTTGCCGAAAGCGGCGAAGGCAAATGGAATTGAATTTGGCGATCTTTGTCAACAAATCGTTCAACTGTCAATGCAGTTAAGGAAAAAATAAAAAACACTTACCGAGAAAATGAGGAGTAGAAAAAACAAAAGTAAGCATTCGAGATCTCGTTCTACTGTGCGGTCACGAAAGAAATCCAAGCGCAAATCTAATCACAATTTGAATGTTCGCGTAAACTCTAAGAAGTCGATAAGTGTTAGAAGAAGAATTTTCTTTTTAAGGACACTTAAATGGTCGGCAGTCATGACATTGGTGGGCATGGTTCTTATCGGTGCCTATAGAAGTATAGATTCCTTTTTATTTGAAAGTCCAAAATTCTTATTACGACAGATATCATATGAAACTGACGGCACTCTGCCGAAAGATAAAATAATGAAGTATTCGGGTGTTGAAGTTGGAGCTAATATTTTGCGAATTGATTTAAAGGATGTTCGCCAACTGATACTAGATCAATTGCCACAGGTGGAGGACGTTAAGATAGTTCGTGATTTACCTGGTGATCTTTCGATAACAATTACAGAGCGAGTTCCAGTAGCGTGGTTGAATGGTATTGATGATATTGGTGCAGAGAAAAAAAATGTAGGAGGAGTTCTTTTGGATGCGAGTGGGCATGCTTTTCTTTGTGATGATTCATCTTCAAAATATGATTCGCTCCCCGTAATCTTTTCTGAAGAATCATTACATATTGAGGCAGGACAAAGAATTCATGCTCTTACTGTCCTTAGAGGGCTTCATTTGGCTGTGGACTTTTCCGCTGCATTTAAAAGTTCTTCAATAAGGCTAAGTTCACTTCGATCAGAAACGGATTATTCATTAATTGGTTATTTAAATAACAGTGCTGAAATTATTTTTGGTTTGGATGAAATTGATAGACAGATTGGAGATCTAAAATTGTTATTCAATGAAGCAAGGCGCCGAGGTAAAGTACTTGTGGCAGCTAATGTTATGGTGAAGAAGAATACACCTGTGCAATTTGCGGATTCAGCAAGATCTAATGTATCAATTCCGCGAGCATTGCCCGTCACTTCGCGCAGTGTTCCACGTGCATTGCCATTCAAAAATACATCAGAGCGGACTAAAATTTCAGTTAATTCATCAAAGCTTATTCTTAAGGCCTTACCAGTCAGTTCTGGGGCGAAAAATCCATAAATCATCTTTTTTTTCACAAGACATTGATTCTAGGGGTTGACTTAGCAGTCATATATAGCGTATTCGCTATGTATAGATGGCTAAATCTAAAATCTATGCTGGTTTAGAGATCGGAACGTCCAAGATCTGTGTCGTCGTTGGTGAAGTGGATAATGATGGGTCAATTAAAATCCTTGGAATTGGGCAGGCTCCATCCCGTGGAGTGAGAAAAGGGGAGATAGTGGATTTTGAAACGGCGCAGACATGTCTTCATGATGCCCTTGTGCAGGCAGAAGAAAAAACTGATGTCATGATAGGTAACGTTTATTTGGCTATCACAGGAGCTCATATAGAGAGTCTTTGTAACAGAGGTTCGATTCGTATACCTGAGGGTGAGGGGGCCGGTGCTAATGAAGTAACGGACGAAGACCTTGATGAAGTAAGGGAATTGGCTAGGGACGTATCTTTACCTCAGGAAAATGTTTTTTTGCATAGCATTATCAGGGACTATTATGTTGATGGCCAAGAAAAGGTTCAGCAGCCTGTAGGTATGTTTGCTAAGGTTGTCGAGGCTGATTATCACATCATCCATGGGATTAAAACACGCATGCAAAATACTATAAGGTGCGTGCGTGAAATTCCCCTTTCCGTTGAAGAAGTAGTTTTTAGTCCAATTGCAGCTGCTCAGGTGATGTTATCTAAGGAACAAAAGGATCGAGGTGCACTATTGATTGATATAGGAGGAGGAACCACAGACTATGTTATGTATTCTGGAGGATCTGTTGCGCAGTCAGGATGCATAGGTGTTGGGGGAGATCATATAACTAATGATATTTCAATGGTAATGAAGGTTCCGCTTACGCGTGCAGAGCGGCTTAAAATCGAACATGGAAGCGTCATGATGCAAGATGAGGGCAAGGATGAATTTATTGTGCTTGAAGATGACCCACATTTTTCTGGATTGGAAATTGATAAAATAATGCTCAATCAGATTATTAATGCTCGAGTATCTGAGACTTTTGAGCAACTCAGGGATCTGATCGTGAAGAATGACAATATTGAGGCATTAGGAGCTGGGGTTTTCCTGACTGGGGGTAGCAGTAAATTGAAAGAAATTGATAAACTTGCAGAAGAAATCTTTTCTTTGCCTGTTTCTTTGGCCAGTATCAGTAATATGAGTGGAGCCACGGCACCTTTCGAAAATCCGCAATTAGCAACTCCGATGGGATTAATTAGGTATGCTCAAATGATTGAATCAAATAGAACCGAAAAGATTAATCCAGTTAAGCTTTTTAGGAAAAAGCTTGGCGGATTATTTAGTGGCTCTAGTTTGATAGAAAATAAAAATTAAATGACCAAAATAATCAATGCTTGAATATGAACGTAAACCGGCTGATGGAGAATCGGCTCTCGACCCTGGAAAAGTAAAAGTAATTGGTATCGGAGGTGCTGGTTCTAATGTCTTGGACCGTATCGCTCTTCATGAGCGAATGGATGATGGAGAATTATTAGTCCTCAATACTGATGTGAGAGATTTGGTGTCTTCGGTTGCGCAAGATAAGATACAGCTTGGAAAGGATCTTACTCAGGGCCTTGGAGCCGGTGGTGATCCTGATCTTGGTGAAGAAGCTGCCCAAACAACTGAAGATGAGATTCGTGCAGCTTTGGAAGACAAATCTCTAGTCTTTATTTGTGCTGGCCTTGGAGGTGGAACCGGATCTGGGGCAGCGCCAGTCGTTGCTCGGATTGCAATGGAGCTTGGTGCTTTCGTTGTAGGCTTTGTTACAATGCCTTTTTCTTTTGAGGGGCGTAGACGTTTGGAGCAGGCTGAATCGGCTTTGGCTCGGATGGAGAAATGTACGAATGCTTTGATGACTTTTGAGAATGATCGTATGGGAGGATTGATAAACCAAAAGGAAGGAATTCAACAGGCATTCGCTGCGGCTGACCAAATAATCGGTCAGAGTGTAGGGGCGATCACTAAATTAGTTGCTCAGCCTGGCTTAGTGAGAATTGGAATGGATGACCTATTAACTGCTCTTAAGAATGATAGTTCTAGATGCTTGTTTGGATTTGGTAAAGCTTCAGGCGATAATCGTGCGCAAGAAGCATTAAAAGGCGCGCTTAAAAATCCACTCTTGGATAAGGGGCAGATGCTTAATCATTCTAGCAGTTTAATTGCTCATATTAGTGGTGGTGAAACGACGACATTGTAAGAGGTTGAGATATTAATGAATGAGTTATCTAAATTTGTGAATGATGATGCTCATATACTTTTTGGTGTTTCTTCGGACAAGAGGCAGGGTGAAAGCTTGAGCTTAACGATTATTAGTTCCATTGGTAAGGCGACTTCATCTCATGTGAATGATCCAGTTTCACAAGTTGAGAAAGTATCTGAAATAGAAGAACCAGAGCAAGACGAGGCAGTGTCTGAGCCAGAATTTGGTTTAAGTGATGATTCCGATAAGGAAGATTCTATTTTTCCAGGAGAGGTTCCTGAACCATTTATTTCCGATGGTAATGAGGAGGATAGCGATGAGGAGGATAGCGATGAGGAGGATA
>JABSSR010000095.1 GCA_013213965.1 Verrucomicrobiales bacterium
CACGAAGGCAGTTGAATTCCTTAGTGCCAATTGCTCGGATTCTCCAAATCCAGGGACATCGAGTTGCCATGAGTAGGTAAGCTTCTCGCTTTGAGTTAACATCATTTACGATTAGCCGCCGGCGATTGGAGGCAAAAGTGAAATTACACAATCTTCTTTTATTATTGTGTTTTGAAAATCAATTACTTGTTCATCGTTCACGACGACGAGCAAGGAACGCCTTGGCATTCTTTCATCATCAAAAATGAAATCATCAACAGCATCAGCTGCCTTCTCAGACAATGCTTGTAGGATTTCTATTAATGGTAAAGGCTCATTAAGATGAAGATCTTCACTCTCTGTTCCTGCTTCAGTCGCTATTTGACCTTTATAATTAATAGTTACCGTCATTTCACGTTAATGTTAACACCGATCCTTCAGCCATTTGAAGATGTTTATTCCCTACATTGAATGCTTCTTTGTCATGGGTAGCCATCATAACAATTGCTCCATTATTTGCATAGACAGTGAGATGCTCTAATACTTTTTGTCCATTTGCCTGGTCGAGGTTACCTGTCGGCTCGTCAGCAAAAATGATAGATGGCTCTACAAGTAAAGCTCTAGCAAGGGCTGTTCTCTGCTTCTCTCCAGAACTGAGTTGATCAGGGTAATGATCAGCTCGATCTGAAAGCCCTAATGATTCAATCAATTCAGCGGATCGAGCTCCCCAATCTTTAGAATGGTTAACAATGCCCGGGCACAGAATATTTTCCCTCACATTTAAATACGGAACAAGATTGAAGTCCTGAAAGACAAAGCCAATATTGGTTGATCGAAATTGTGCTCGATCCTTTGCGTTAAGCTTGTACGGAGAAACTCCATCATATTCCAAAGTTCCTTCGTCAGGTTCTTGTAACGCTCCCAGAATCATAAGTAGCGTTGATTTGCCACAACCACTTGGGCCCGAAATGGTGACAAAATCACTCTTTGATAATTCTAAATTAATGTGATTCAGGACTCTAATGACACCTGATTCAGACGAATAGGTTTTAGATATACCATCAGCCCTGAGGGCCATTTCTGATCTCGTATTATTCATTTCTTAAAATCACTGCAGGATCTTTTAAAGCTCCTTTAACAGCTGGTATCCATGCGGCGCAACAGGCAAGCAAAGTTGGGACGCAAGTTAATATAAACAAGTTACTAGGATTCATGAAAATGTCGTTAAAGACCTGTTCACCCCAAAATATAGGAACGGCTAGAAATGATAATAACAATGCACATAATGTACCTGCAACACCCATTAGTGTTGCTCTAGATATGATAAGTAGAATTAACTTTGAACCACCAAATCCCATTGCTCCTAAAATCCCAATTTCAACGGATCTGTTAGCGACGTTGGAAAATGTTAAATAAGCTATCCAGCCAATACTTAGGGCCGTTATTATCAGAACAAATAATGTCGCAGTTATTGATTGGCTAACAATTAACTCCTTCTGACTCAAGGCAAAATTCTGCATCTGTTTTTCACCTGTCTTCTTAACTTTGTTTCTGGCTTCAGCTCTAGCTAGGGCCTTACTTTCTTTTTCTATAATTTTCGTGCCAGGTAAAATCTGGCCAATCTCTTTCTTTATATCGCCCAGACGATCAATCGATTCACAGTTACATTCCAATGCCAGGATGCCGTTTATCAGGCCAGACTTTTTTAATAACTCTTGAACAGTTGAAAGGGCCATCCAAGCCGTGATGTCATCAATAGTTCCTCTACTAGGATGAGTCGCTGTAACCTTAAATTCTCTTCCCATGAATTTAATAATGTCCCCCAATTTGATTTCATATTTATTATGCAATTCATATCCTAAAACAATGTCTCCAATTTTGACTGGATCGATTAATGCTTTTTTCCTATTTTCACCTCTAAAAGCAATAGGGACCTCACCCCTAACCCCGATGAGCAAAACGGATTGTTCCTTTTCTGCCCATTTTACCATCTGAGTTAGCCTTGGTAATAGATGATTGACTGTAACGATTTTAGAATTCGCTAATTTTTCAACGTATTCTTCCGGCATCGTTTGTTCCCCATAACCTTGCTCATAAATTTCAGCAAGGTCCTGTTGTTCTGGATAGATGTGAATATTAAAACCTAATCCTTTCATTGATTTTCTTATGCTGTTCTCAAGATCACTTATTTCTTTTATAAGATCACTATTCATGCGCTTCATCTTGTCCGTGAATGACATCTGCGACTTGCTAAGGACGGAGAGAGAAATAATGTATGACAGAACGGAAACAGAGACTGCCGTCACACCCATAATGAAGGTGCCTTTACTGTGTCGTATTTCTCTAATTATTATTCTGAAAATATTCATTCAGAAGCTCCTAATTGATTGATTAAGATGATGGCCGGCCAAAACAATAGATATGACCTAGAGTTGTACTGGCAAAGAGTTTACCCCCAGAGA
>JABSSR010000096.1 GCA_013213965.1 Verrucomicrobiales bacterium
AACAACCAACTGCAACACAATTACAATACGATGGAACGTTTGAAAACGGCACTTATGTAGAAATTCAAGGCGAGCGAAGATCCATTACTCGTGAAAAATTAACTTCGCTCGCATCCGAAGGTCAATTCATCGGAACTTTTACGGGCAGGCACGGTGAAAACGCCGATTATGACCACCCGCAGCCAGCGATCTGGACCCTTGGACCAATCCACTCGCAAAGAGGCCGCCAGAATTTTCCTATAATATATAATAAAAAGAAAAGCATGACCGTGAGCGGTCGACACATTAGGAATGGGGCAAGCTTAATTGTAGACGGCAAGAAAACACCCGGATCCATCAGAACCGAAAAGAATGAAACCATCATCATCGAACTAACCAATTTACCAGATGTGGGAATTCACTTCTTACAAATACAAAACCCGAACGGATTGTTCAGCAACGATTTCATCTTTCATGTCGCAGAAAACCAGGATAAAGCAAAAGGGCTACAAGACTCCATTAATCCAAACCGTCTGCGCTCAGCACTGGCAGAAGCAATCAAAAGAGGAGACCTTCAGCATACAAAAAAACTCATTGCCGACGGGGCTTCACTTAACGCAAGAAGAGATGACGGGAGCACTCCACTCAGCACCGCCAGTTTCAATGGACGATTAGAGATTGCTAAATATTTAATTCAGAAAGGTGCCCGAGTAACACAAACCAATAGGGACGGAAACACCCCACTTCATGTTGCAGCATTCATGTGCCAAACAGAAATCACTAAATTATTTCTGGAAAAAGGAGCCCCCGTAAGGAAAAAGAATAATCGTGGAGAATCTGCGATTGATGTCGTCTCATCGACTTGGAACGAAGATTTGGAAAGATTCTATAGATCACTCATCAGTAGTTCAGAAGTTGATCTTACTATCGAACAGATCAAAGCACTGCGGCCTCAGGTCCTAAAATTACTTAGGAGCAAAGAAACCAAATCAAATCTCCAGGCCCAAGCATTTGACCGACGATAAAGGCACCAAAGTATTCTTCACAGAATAGTATTTTCCCGCTGTGGGCACCCCAACCAATTAGCTACAATACTCTTGCCAGCACGAGTCGTCTCATTTCACTATAATTAATAAATGAAAGACTTACTAATCACTATTTCCATTTTCTGCTTTACTATCTTCTCTGCATTTGCTGATGACAAAAGGCCATTACCAAAAGTAAAGCACATGATTGATACCCACATTCATCTTTACGATACTACGAGGAAAAAGGGAGTACCTTGGCCCCCCAAAGAAGACAAGATACTCTATAAACCACACTTACCTGCCGAATTTAAAAAAGCATCTGAACCCACGGGGCTCACCGGCGTAGTGATTGTAGAAGCGAGCCACAGATTAGAAGATAATCAGTGGGTTCTTGATCTAGTAAAAGATGACAAATACTTCGTTGCCTTAGTAGGGAATATTGATCCTTACAGAAAAGATTTTACTAAACAGTTAAAAAAATTAAAGAAAGATCCTAGACTAGTTGGTGTTCGTGCGAGGAATGGAGGTAATCAAAAACAGTTCAATTACAGTGATGGAAAAGTCATTAAAAGCTTTCGAGCTCTCGCCAAACATGGCCTGAGCATTGATATTCTTTCCAATGGTGGCGGGATCGAAGCAGTTAAGCAAATTGACAAATTAGCTCAGACTGTTCCTGAACTAAGGATCATCGTAGATCATGTCCTCGGATATGATTTTGATGGGAAATCAGCGAATCCAGAATGGATCAAAGCTGTAGAAAAACTTAGTAAGAATAAGAACGTATGGTGCAAAATATCAGGACTCTATCAGCGCAGCATTCCACAACCCGCTCCTCATGAAATCGATCATTACCGTGACGTCCTTGATGTACTATGGAAGAATCTTGGAAAGAACAGATTAATCTTTGGTAGCAATTGGCCCTGCACCAAAAACAGTGGTGACTATGAAAGTTTCGTAAAACTTGTTAATGAATATTTTTCTGCGAAAGGGCAAGAGGCCAGCGAGCGATATTTTTGGCAGAATGCAGCAGAAGCTTATCAATTAAAACTGAAATAAAATCGGAAATTAGCGCTCACTTACCAATGCTCGAACGAAGATAAAAATCACTTGTTCTCATTGCATTTATATCGGGTATCCACTAAAAATAATTCATGCAAATAAAAGAGACCATAACTCTGATAATTGCCTCTCTCTTTATGCTCGCACCCTCATTAGCTGAAGACAAGAAGCAAAGTGAATCCAAAGCTCAAAAACCTTCTCTCACTTATTACTACTTCGATGGATGAGTATTTTGCTCAAAGATAACAGTCATCGTGAATGACGAAAAGAAAAAGCACAGTTCAAAGATAAATATCAAAGCGATTAAAGTGGGCGAAGGAAATAGTTCTGATGAACTTAAAAAAGCCAAGATCGCTTCACATGGCATCATAGCAAAAGACAAAAAAGGGGAAATATTGACCACCGTTGAAGGACACAATTACGGAAAAGAAAAAATAAAAGAAGTCATTAGCTTGATACTAAATAAAAAGAAATAGTATCTTTTGACCAGGTTAGCTCAGGCCAAATTAGCCTGAAAGAATTCAATCCCATTTGAGTTAACGGCGCTTCCACTCAATCAGAAACCACAACTGAATTGGCAACTGATTGGCTAAGGTTACCATTCACATCCATAACATTTACAATATAGACGAGTGGTTGCCCTCCAACTAACGGCTGAGGGCATTCGAGTGAGATTTCCTTCGAGTAATTTCCAACTCCCTTAAGATCATTGTCTCCTACCATCGCATCAATCTGACCCCCTCCCCTTTGCATAATAACCAAAGGGCCCAATCCTTTATTATCACTCATCTTAATATTAAATTTAATCTTCCGTTCTCCGGCCTTTGCAGAACCCGACAGCTTGAAAGCATGAATCTTCGGAGGCTGAGTATCACTATTGTCAAAAGATTCATTAAAAAAGCGAGAAGTAGCGGCCATACGGGCATGCGCCAGTGAAAAACGAACGGGCCTGTCCCCTGCTACTGGCAATGCATACATTTGCCCGAGTTTATCATAACCTCTCATCATGATATTACGCTGATCACGAGTGTCGTGAAGCATTCCAAAAATATGACCCAACTCGTGAATCAATACACCATTACTAGTTTGAGACACCTGAGAGCGGGAACGCTCACCTTTTTCCTCGGCTTTTATATCTTCAGGTCGGTTGATGAATTTTTGAAGCTGCTCTTTAATAGTTGAAGCTGTGACTCCATCACTAAATATATCTCCAGAAACACAAGCAAGACCAGAATAGACTTGAGGAATGGGACGAGCCTCTGCTACTGCCCCAGCCTCAGAAAAAACCAGCATGGGCCGATTCC
>JABSSR010000097.1 GCA_013213965.1 Verrucomicrobiales bacterium
AATTATTTTCAGAGAACCCAAGTAACCGTAGGGGCACCAAAAAATTTAAGGTTTCAACAAAGCTTGATGTAGGACCCTCAGAACTGGAGCTTGTTTATTTTCATACGGGAAGGGCACCTAAGTTTATTCTTGAAGTGGAAGGGCCAGGATTAAATAAAGGACCAATCCCCTCGAAAATGTTAACGGTCTACGATCATCCCATCGAGGTCACTGAGGCCCTTGAACTGGACCCAATCCTTGTTGCGAGTGGCAAGGAGCACTTTGAGAAGCTCGGTTGTGCTAATTGTCATGACGACCTTCAGGGTAAAATTAATTCATATCCGGAAATGGCAAAGCTAAGACCCGGAAATGGCTGCCTAGGAGAAGGTAAGAATGTGCCCCGTTATGACCTCGATAAAGACCAGAAAAAAATGATTCTTTCAGCACTTTCGAAAAAAGAAGTGCCCGGCTTAAACGACAAAGAAAAAATTCAAAAAACACTGGTCCAGTTTAATTGTCTGGCCTGCCATGACAGGACTGGACTAGGCGGCATTGATCCTGAAAGAAACAAGTATTTCACGGGATCAAAACCCGAACTGGGCAATCAGGGACGTATACCACCTCCACTCACACACATTGGGGCCAAGCTGACCAGGTCCTGGTTGACCGATGTCATGTTAGCCGGAGGGAGGCAACGGGATTATCTCAATACAAGAATGCCGTCCTACAGAGAAAAAGAAATCGAGTCACTTGTCGAGCTGTTCGAAAAAAATGATTCACTTGAGGAAATGTCATATCCGAAGGTCACTAACATCAAGGAATCAAAGAATGCAGGTTATGAGATGATCGGAGCGACCGGATTAAGCTGCATTGCATGTCATGATTTCAATGGTCAGAGCTCGGGAGGAGCCGGGGCTCTGGAACTGATTCATGTGACAAAGAGGCTAAAGAAAAACTGGTTTCACCTGTACATGCGAAATCCGGCCCGATTCCATCCAACCGTAATCATGCCAAGTTATTGGCCAGGCGGTCAGGCGATCAGGAAAGAAATACTTAACGGTAAAACAGATCTTCAAATCGAGGCTCTCTGGAACTATCTCTCGGACGGAGAACGGGCGAAGAATCCGAAGGGTCTTTCACGCCAGTCTTTGACTCTTAAAGTGGCCGACGAAACGATAATGTGTCGGGGACGTGGAACGGCAGGCTATCGAGGAATAGGGGTCGGTTATCCTGAAAGAATCAGTCTGGCATTCGATTCTGAACAAATGTCTCTGAGGCAAATATGGAGAGGAGAGTTCGCTCACATCAATCATGGAAGCTTCCATGCAAGGGGCAATGAAAGGATCCAGTTCCCTGACGGGATCCCTTTTCACAGACTCGCCTCAATGGATGACGCATGGCCATACAAGGGAAAAACCGATTATCTGTTCCCCCAAAGTCATGGATATCAATATAAAGGATACTACCTCAACTCAGAAAAGCGGCCGACGTTCATGTACGAATACGGAAGCATCAAGATTGAGGACTTTTTTGAAGATCACCTGAATGACAACGGTAAGGCATTTTTCACAAGGACCGTTACTTTCACAACAACAGCAAAGCAGGAACCATTTTTCTTCAGACTCGGATCCGGAAAAGAAATCAAAAAGAATGGCACGTCATGGAATGTTGATCGACTGAACCTGAGTCTTCATGAGGACATGAAGACATTAATTAGAGAAGGTGACACGAAGGACCTACTCCTGCCAGTTCAGTTGAGTAAAGGAAAAACCATTATCAAAATTGACTACAAATGGTAAAAACTCTCAGGAAATTTAAGAAGTTCTATCTAAAAGCCCTGCCCATGAATGGTCAGTTCAGATGGTTCATTGCATTCATCTTGGTATTGGTCTGGACTCAAAAAAAGGCTGAATCTCAAGAGCTCGGAGCAATGTGGAGAACCGCAGAAGAGGAAAAAAAATACTACACTATTACAAACATTCCCATTCCTCCAGGAATTCCAATGAGGCCAGGAAGTTTTGAAATTCTTCCTGACAAAAGACTCGCGGTCGGGACTCGAAGAGGTGATGTCTATTTCATTTCAGGAGCGTTCGAGACGCCTCCAAACCCGACTTATCATTTATACGCAAGTGGACAGGATGAAATTTTTGGGCTGTCCTGGAGGGACGATTCTCTGACCATTACACAGTTCGGCGAGGTCACTAAACTGACCGACTCTGACGGAGACGGAACCGCTGACCGCTTTGACACTCTAACCAACAATTGGGGTTACGCCGAGGGACACGAATTTGCATTTGGTTCAAAGCACGATCCAGATGGTAATATCTGGGTCGCTTTAGGACTGAGTGGATCTTACCACTCCAGGAATATCTTCAGGGGCTGGGCCGTTAAGGTAACACCTGATGGAAAAATGATCCCAATCTGTAGCGGCCTACGAAGCCCGGGAGGCGTCGAAGCCAACAAGGAAGGCGTGATGTTCTGTATCGAGAGCCAGGGACCATGGAATGGCTCTTGCTCACTCAAGCACCTCAAAGAGGGGGCATTTCTAGGGCATCCAGCCAGCTACAACTGGTATAAGTTTGCTAAGGGAATTGACACTCCAAAAATAGAACCCCAGACCAATTCAAGAATCGCAATAGAGAAAAAACGAGTCAAAGAGCTAGTGCCGCCAGTGATACTCTTCCCTTACATTAAAATGGGAAGATCCATCTCTGGGTTCCGTCTCAATCAGACCAAAGGCAAGTTCGGACCGTTCGAAAATCAATTATTCTTCGGGGATTACACGCTGAGCATTATCATGCGGGCAACGACTGAGAAAATAAATGGCGTCTGGCAGGGCGCTTGTTATCCTTTCAGGGAAGGTCTCTCCACGGGAATCATGAACGTTGAATTCTCCCCAAAGGGTCAGCTGATCGCCGGTGGTTTCACGACGAACCGACAATGGCCCGTAAGAGGAGAAGCACCTTTCGCTATTCAGAGACTGGACTGGACCGGTAAGATTCCTTTTGAGATTAAGGAAATTAATATTCTTAACGATGGTTTTATGATCCATTTTACTAAGGAGGTGAATCCGGCCATAGCATCCAAAGCAATGACCTATTCAATGACAACATACACTCACAATTATTCTGCGGGTTATGGAAGTCCTGAAGTTGATCATACGACACCAGAAATAATAAAAGCCACAGTATCCGATGACAATTTGAGTGTAAGTCTGAAGATCAATGGGATACAGGAAGGCCACATTCATGATTTTGACTTGGCAAAAATTAAAAGCCGTTCAGATCAATCCTTGCTTCATTCTAAGGCCTATTACACGGTCAATGAGATCCCTAAAAAATAAATTACTCCTTCAGAATCACGAAAGACTTTGCTGATCATGTATTCCCGAATTGATGGGAATTAATGCGGAACCAAGAAATGAGTAAGATCATACACTTCCCTCTACAATCTGATCAATTCTCGCACCAGTTCGGAATCAAATCACTGGCCCCCGGACAGGATATTCTAGAGAGGACTGATGAATTCGAAGCTGAAATAAAATTAAAAGAAATCCTACTCTCAGAGGATCCTCAATATTATGCGTGCTCTACTCCTGAAAGTGTCCTGGCCGAAGAAGAAGTATCTATGATGCTAACTGGAGAACCGGATAAGCTCATTGAGACATCAAAAAAAATCCAAGAAGATCTCGTCATTCTGAGTGGAGATTCTTCACTCGGGCATCCGATCATTGCCGGGACCGTCTGCTTTCCTAATGGATGGACAATCACTGAAAAAATTGGTCAAGGAATCGATAAAGTGCATGAAACGGTCCCCGAATATGCTGAGGTAATGAGCGGAGCAGTGAACCGTATATTGGAACGTCTCAAATCAGGTCAAACCTTCTGGAGATGTAACTGGGCAGTCAGACCAAGTAACCGACTCGATCAGTCCCCAAGGTCAATGCCTTTGATCATGGAAGAAGAAGCAAAATTGACCCCGGAAAATGTCAGTGATAAATGTTTTTTCAGGGTAGAAAAACAAACGCTGATCAGACTCCCCCAGACCCAAAACATTCTTTTCACAATTCTCACGGATCAAGTACCAATCGCTAAACTGGAAAAATGGCAACAATCAAATTTGCTGGGCGTTCTCAGGTCCTGCCCAGAAAGCACACTCAAATACAAACGGATCAACACTTTTTGTAGTTTGCTTTGCGATGATCTAGAGAAAAGGATTAAATAAAATCTTTGCCCGTGATTCATTGGATATCCTTGTAAGAGCATGTCATGAGCTAATAGTATTCTTTACATTGAATCAAATAGCCTCGCTCAAATCAGAAGCAACCCAATTAATATCACATTTCCCCATGCAATACCTATATCTCTTGATGGCTTCGCTAATCTTTAGTGTTCCTTTGTCCTTGGCGAAAGAACTCCCGACGAGTCTTAAGGAACTTCCTGCTCAAGACAATTTACCGGACCTGTTCAAATTCGATAACGGCAAAAAAGTCAAAGACCTCAAGGACTGGAAAGAACGTAGGAAAGAACTCGTGGAACCATTAATGTTTTACCAGTACGGATCCATTCCACCCAGACCCGACAAAATAATATCAAGGCTGGACAAAGAAAAGGATCACAAGAGTGGGATCGGAAAGGAAAAGTGGATTACCCTCATTATTGGATCAAAAAGAAAATTGGAAATGAGGCTGGTCATCTATGAACCAAATACGCCTGGACCTCATCCCGTAATAATTGAGGAGGAAGGATCACTGGGAGGGAGCAAAAATGCTGAGCGGTTCATGAAGAAAAATTACCTGTTCATCGAGTATGCAAGGCACGATCTTGATCCTGACAGGAAAGGTACCATAGGTCCTGCCCAGAAAGCATACCCAGAACACGATTGGGAAACTCTCGCTGTCTGGGCATGGGGAGGCATGCGAGTAGTCGACTATCTGGAAGGCAGGAACGATGTCGATATGAAAAGCATTGCCATTACCGGACACTCGAGAGGTGGTAAAATGGCATTGCTCGCTGGGGCTCTCGACGAGCGCATTTCACTGGTTATACCGAACGGCTCAGGCGCAGGCGGGGCCGGCTCATCCAGAATTCTTGGACCTGGCGCTGAATCAATAGGAATGAATGATAAGCCTCACTGGTACCATCCGAGAATTAGAATATTCGCTGAAAATGAAGCTCACCTCCCCTTTGATCAACACTTTCTGAAAGCACTCGTTGCCCCGCGTGGACTTTTCTGCATTGAATCCACGGATGATCTTTATGCAAACCCTTTAGGCACATATGCCACAAGTAATGCGGTCATTCCGGTCTATGAACTTTATGGAGTTCCAAAAAAGAACGCTATCAGGTTCCGGCGCGGAGGTCACACATTCAGTGGATCGGACTGGACATCACTGCTCGACTACGCAGAACTGACCTTCTACGGGAGAACCTCACAGGACGGGCAATCATTCTGGCAGAGTCCGGCAGAGGTAACACCACGGCCCGGGAGCGGGGGTGAATCCGGCTTCATAAGAGTAGGCCATGCAGGAAACAAGGGAGACTATAATTATCCAAGGGTCGGTTCATTTGGTTTGGTGGACCATGAATACGAAATTGGTCGTTATAAGGTCAGTAATGCGCAGTATGCCTCTTTCCTCAACTGGGCTGCCTGTGAGTCAGATTCAAATGGTTTATACAACCCAAAAATGAGGATAAGTAGAAAACTCAGAAAAGGTAGAATCATCTACGATGCCTACCCGGCCACAGCAAATGCCGCCGTCACTTATGTGAGTTGGTATGATGCTTTACGTTACTGTAACTGGTTCGGAGTATCTTATGAAATATCGGGGCAAGATTCGACCGGTCAAAGAAAAGAGGACGCCGAATATTTCTTACCGACCGAAGACGAATGGTACAAGGCAGCATACTATGATCCTAAAACAAAAAAATATAAGCTCTATCCACTTCGAGATTCACACAAAATAGAAAATTCTGAAAGGCTCGCCTCAAAGAGCAGTTACGGAATGATGGAAACATCAGATCATGTGTGGGAATGGACTGAATCTAAAGTCGGAGAAGCGTTCCGTGGGATCAGATCCGATTCCTGGTTCCAGGGCAATAACTATCAGGCTGCCGGGAGATATTATTCTAATCCGGATCTCGAACTCGGACACTTGGGTTTTAGAGTGGCCCGTACTCCCTCACAATCACCTGATAAGAAAGAGATGAAAAAGAAAAGCGCTCAAAAAAGAGCAAGGAAGTTCCGCCGTTAACTTCTTTTTGGTAAAAATTTGAATACTATGATCCGTTACACAATTCTGACAATTGCCTTTGCTTATTTCGCTCCCCTTCAGCTAAGGGCCGAAAAATTCGAGGTCACTGAATGGGCTAATGAGCCTCTGCTAACCAACAGTGTTGGCATTTCAATGGATGATAGGGGACGAGCTTATTTGACAGTTTCAAAGAGAAGAAAACAGTCAAGCCTCGACATTCGTCACCATCAGGATCTGGTGAAGCAGGACCTTTCGTTTGAAACCGTCGATCAGCGCCGTAAGTACTATCGAGAAAAACTGACAGGAAAGAGCTGGATCTCTGACAGAAATAATGATGGGAAAAAAGACTGGAAGGATCTCACTGTGCAGAAGGACATGGTCTATCAAGTCAGTGATAAAGACGGTAACGGATCAGCTGATGAAGTAAAAGTTCTCGGAGAGTACCACAGTGAGGTGACTGGTATCGCTGGAGGAGTACTTGCCGTCGGAGATGATGTTTTTGTCGCTGCAGAACCGGACTTTTTCAGATACTATGATGCGGACGGTGACGGATTCCCGGAAAAGGAGCAGCTCGTTGGAACTGGATTCCAAGTTCATATGGGACAGGGAGGCCATAACCTCAGCGGTGTGGCAGTTGGACCTGATGGTAGAGTTTATTGGTCACTTGGGGACAAGGGCCACTACGTAAAAACCAAAGAAGGAAAAACTTTTCACATGCCCAATAGCGGGGCAATTTTCCGTTGCGAGCTTGATGGGACCCTAATCGAACGATTCTCTTCGGGGGAGAGAAATGCTCAGGAACTAGCCTTCGACTCTTACGGTAACCTTTTCAGCATGGACAACGATGGGGACTATCCAGGTGAAAAAGAAAGGGCACTCTACATTACTGAGGGAAGCGAACACGGTTGGAGACTGAACTGGCAATGGCTCAGGAAACAGGACTTTACTAAAATCAGCGGTGTCTCGGCCTATAACCCATGGATGGAAGAAAAGCTCTTTTTGCCAGACCGCGAGGATCATGCCGCTTACATTACTCCTACAATTGGAAACTTTGGGCCCGGCCCTTGCGGATTCACAAGTAATCCGGGCACTGCGCTCACAAAGGAACTCGCGGATTGCTTCTTTATGACCAATCAGCAGAATCAGGTCAGAGTATTTAAATTCCTTCCAAAAGGTGCCTCATTTAAATTTGAAGAGCTTAAGCCTATAAAGGGAGGCATTGGTAATACGGGTCTGGCCATTGGCCCTGATGGGGCCCTTTACTCTGCATCCTGGGGAAGTGGTAAGGGATTTATTTTCCGCTTCGATTCGGCCGTGAAAGAGGACCATCATCCAGCCAGAGAAGAAACCCAAAAAATACTCCAGCTAATTTCCAAAGAGCAAAATATAAAAACACTAAGTTTCTGGCTCGATTCACCAGACCAGAGAGTCCGTATGAAAGGACAATTCGAACTGGTCAATCGTGGTAATGAGGGTCTGGAAGCAATGAAACAAAAATTAGACTCTGGTACCTTATTAGGCAAACTCCATGCAGTTTGGGGAATCGGTATGGCGTCCAGAAATGTTCCGGGAAAAATTTCTCTTATGAGTTCAGCATGGAAAAGTAAAGAACCCGAAATTCTTGCTCAAGCAGCTAAGGTGACGGGCGATCTTGGGCAAAGATCAAAGGAATTTAATCCAGAACTGATAGCGGGACTGGACCATGAATCTGAGAGGGTGAAATTTTTCTGCGCTATCGCACTTGGCAATCGCAAGAGCGAAGGAATATCCGGAAAACTTGTCCGGCTCATTGAGCAAAGTGGTTCAAAGGATCCTTACATTAGACATGCAGGGTCCATGGGCCTTTCAGGAACAATGGATCCTGAGGAGATTGCTAAACTTAGTGCGAATCCTAATAAGACGGTGAAACTCGCCGCGATCGTAGCAATGAGACGAACCGCTGCCCCCGAAATCCGATCCTTTCTAAATGACTCAGATGAGTTAATCCTGCTCGAAGCTGCCCGTGCAATTCATGATGATAAATCTATTCCCGGGGCACTACCGGACCTGGCCGCAGTCCTCAAACGGAAAGGGTTGAAAAACGAAGCTCTGATAAGGAGAGCTATAAATGCCGCACTTCGAACGGGCTCTGGATCAGATCTTGATTTGTTAGCCGATTACATAAGGAGTGGAGAAGGATCAGCAAAAATGAGGAGAACGGCACTAGCATCAATGCTTTGGTGGTCAAACCCACCGGTCCTTGATCCTGTCGAAGGACGATATCGTAAGCACGCGCCAAGGGACAAGGATCTGGTCAATAAAGCAATCGAATTAATCCGTGATAACATACTTGCTGATAATGAACTGACAGAGGTTCTCCTCAAGGGAGTCGAGATAAGAGAGGAACCTTCTTGGTTAAAGGGAACTAAAAAATATTTTACGGGCTGGCCTCCTAAAATGCAGGTCCGATTACTGGCAGCACTTGATAAGACTAATTCTCCTGACCTCAAAGAATTTGTCATTCAGGGATTAGAGTCAAACTCGTCCGAGGTCAGGGAAAGGGCCAGAGCCTTCGCAAATAAGGCAGGCGTGCCAACACTCAACCTCATACTTGCAACGCTCGGAGACCCGAAAGCTTCTGGTCAGGGAGAAGCAATTCGTCAACTAGCCAATCTTGAGGACCCGAAAGCAAAAGAAAAGTTCATGGAATTAGTTGCTGATTTCAAATCAGGGAAGACTCCTCCTCATTGGAAACTCGAAATGTGGCAAGTAGCAAAATCCAAAGGTATCAAGTTAAAGGGAGGCTACGACTTGCTCGAAACCGGTGGTGATCCTGCCAGAGGCAAGAAACTCGTAATGGAACATGCCGCGGCCCAGTGCATCCGTTGCCACAAGATTAATAAAGTCGGGAGCGATCTTGGCCCTGACCTTACCAAAATAGGAAGATTAAGAAACAGGGCCCACCTAGTCATATCAATGTTGGATCCGTTAAGGGAAATTTCTGAGGGCTACGGAAATATCCTAATCAAGACCAAGAGCGGAGAAGAAATTATTGGTATCCTTTCAAGTAAAAAAACCAAGGAATGGATCATCACTCTTGCCGATGGCAGCAAAAAGAAAATTGATCCAACAATAGTCGACACGACTCAGGTAATTTCAATAATGCCACCGATGAGTGCAATAATGAAACCCGAAGAAATTCGGGACGTGGTCAGCTACTTAGCAACTCTAAAATGATGACTTGCTTTCATTGGAGAGATATAGAAATTAAGACAGATCAAGATCAGTAGCCCTTAATGAACTAAAACGAAAAACGGAACCGAAGCAAAATCCACTCGTTACAATCAAAGATTTTAAACCAACACCAAAAAGGAAATCAAATGACTAAAGAAAACTCTAAAAGCAAGATCACACGTCGCGGAATTCTTAAGGGAACTTCCGCCCTAGCAATCCCAACGTTCCTACCAAGTAGTGTGTTCGGTGCCAACGAAAAGAAGATTAATATCGCTTGGGTTGGTTTTGGTAATATGGGTTGGGGTGACTTGAATAATTGTGCCGGAGGGAACAATATTGTTGCGCTCTGC
>JABSSR010000098.1 GCA_013213965.1 Verrucomicrobiales bacterium
AAGAAATCCCTTTCAACTCAACATCACTAGCCCCACCACCTCGGTTAGGAGTAAAAGCAGAATGAGAAGGTCCACAAAAACCCGGCTGCCCCGGATCACCCCATTGATCATGACCACACTTTGGTGACAGTCCAACGAATGCAGGCACTGCAGTACTCGCCGGGCCCTGTATACTTGACATCACTGATCCAATAGACGGCCATCCTCCAGCTGGAGCATTGCGAGGCGATTTACCCGTCAAACACTGTTGTGCATCATGTCCACCCTGAGCCCCTACAATTGATCGTATGAAAGCAAATTTATCTGCCATGCTAGCTATTTTGGGAAACAGCTCACAAATCTCAATACCAGGGACCTTCGTTTTTATAGTATTAAATTCACCACGGATATTACTAGGTGCATCTCTTTTGATGTCCCACATGTCTTGATGCGGTGGACCTCCGGCAAGGAAAATCATTATTATCGCTTTGTGACCCAAGCCAGACTTAGAAGTATCTGCTGATAGAATTTGGGGCAGTGATGCTCCGCCAAGTGAAAGCCCCCCAACTCTTAAAAAACCACGCCGTGACATTCCATCACAAAACTTTCCTTCGTTCTTTGAATAAATGGATAGCATAGCATCTAGAGATTAACGCATTTTCATAATGACGTTAAGGACAATTAGTTAATCTCACTAGATTAACCGAATAATTCGAGCAAATCTTATGAAATAATTAATTTAACCGTAATAATTTGGACTCAAACTAAGAGAAAACCAAATTTAAAATTTTAGTGTCTGTTAGTTAAAAGTTTTAAAAACTATGCAGGGAAAATAAAAGCCTTTTTCCCATATTTTCGCCTAATCCAATTCAATGATCGGCGAACAGGCCGTACTTTCAGACAATAAAGCTGCAACTTTTGCTTACCAGGAAAGTCCAAGAGAACCAAACCCAAAAACATAGTTAGCAACCCTTGTCCAGGGATAAACAGCATTAATATTCCACACAAAAGAAGTAAAAAGCCTAGGCAGTTCTTCATTAAGAAAAAAGTAACTCTAATTACTACAATTTGTTTAACCGAAGCACTTGTTTTTCTTTTTAGAAAAAAATCAGGAGGAAGATTAATTATTAATTTCGGTATTATTATTAATGATCCGAAAAATGAAATTATAGAGGCAATGCTAATCCATTGGATTAGCAATTGATTTTGGGAGAACCAATCCCCATTCATTGGACTTAATTATTATTATTTTGAATCCTGTATAAGGCATCATCACTTCGCAAAAAAATAGCTCCATCAGATATTGCTGCAGATGCCATTAAATTACCAGTAATAGTATTTCTGGATACCACCTTAAATTCACGCCCCTCCCTTATAACCGTCGTTATCCCGTCTTCATTGTGAAAATAGATGTGCCCATTAGCTATAAATGGAGCAGCCCAGTACTTCCCACTGGCAATCCTCTCACTCCAAACCAAATCTCCTGAATCACCATCCAAACACGTTACCAGTCCTCCTGAATCACCTACAAAATAAAGTAAGCCATTAGAATAAATAGGAGAAGGCGAATTCGGTACGCCTTTTTTATATTTCCAAACAATTTTTGGTTCACCCTTTGTACTAATCCCCAACATCTGTGATCGCATGAAACAAGTTGCAACAAAAACCATGCCTTTACCGCTCACCGGTCTAGCAACATTTGAAAATCCTAATGTTTCATAATCCACTTTCCACTTTTCATTGCCAGAGATCGGATCATAGCTGTAAAGCCAATTAGCACCAGGTGAGATCAACTCCTTAACACCATCACGCTGAACTAAGATTGGAGTGCTGTATCCCTTCTTTAACTGTGGATTTGAATGCATCTTACCAGTTCGCAAAGTCTTCCAGGCAAGGCGTCCGTCTTTTTTATTTAGTGCTGCCACATATTGGACATCACTACCATCCATATGGAATATCAAATGCTCTCCGATAACAACAGGTGAGCTTCCTGGACCATTTTCATGCATGCACTTTAATTCCAAATTCTTCCACAGAATCTTTCCTGTCAGTGAATTCACGCAAGCCGTTCCATAAGTTCCAAAATGACAATAGACTTTCCCATTTTCTATCACCGGTGTAGATGATGCATAACTATTAAAACGGTGAATCCATTGAGGTTCACTAACTGAAAAAAGCTCCACATCATAAATTAGCTTACCCGTGTTCTTATCTATACAAATAGCATGAAACTTAGCCTCCTTTAGCAAAGTAAGGGGTTGACTCCCAGTGTTGGCTTTCAATCGTTCCTTAGCCTCTTCCTCTGTAGCAAGCGTCTCATGTGCTGCCGTCATCCATATTTGTCCAGATTCAATAACAGGTGAAGACCACCCTCTCCCAGTCGTCTTTACTTTCCATTTAACATTTTCTTTTTCAGACCACTTTATCGGCACCCCCTCTTCTCCTTCTACACTCCCCTGTCCACTCGCGCCTCTCCACTGAGGCCAGTCCGCTTCTAGAGAATAATTTAGATATAAAACTAACCCAATGAGTACTAAAAAGAATTTCATCACTAATTTCTTATAAAATTATAATAAATCACTATTATGAATTTAATGCTATGACCAAATTTTACCTAATCAATATAATGCTCAATCTTATTTCTTGTCGCATTTTAATGGAATGTTTATTCATAAAGTTGTGAAATCATCAATAACAAACAATATTATTATTCTTCTTTGCTTTTTCTTTTTTTTACTTAGCACCGAAGCCAAGCCTCCCAATGTTATTATTATCTTAACTGATGACCAAGGAAGTGTAGATGCCGGGTGTTATGGATCCAAAGACTTAATTACTCCAAACATAGATTCTCTTGCGACTAGAGGCATCCGCTTCACTCAGTTCTATTCCGCAGCTCCAGTCTGCTCGCCTTCACGTGCCGGACTCTTGACTGGCCGATATCCAATCCATGCTGGAGTCCCAGGCAATACAACATCCCAAAAAGGGAAACCTGGAATGCCCGGTGAACAAATCACTATAGCAGAACACTTCAAGGCGGCCGGATATAAGACAGCACACATTGGAAAGTGGCACCTAGGATACATTCCAGAACATATGCCAAACCAACAAGGATTTGATTATTCCTTCGGCCATATGGGAGGATGCATCGACAATTATTCTCATTTTTTCTACTGGCAAGGACCTAATAGGCATGACCTGTATCGTAATGGTAAAGAAATTTTTGAAGATGGGAAATTTTTCCCTGATCTGATGGTTCGCGAAACATGTGAATTCATAAAAAACAATCAAGACTCGCCTTTTCTTATATACTTTGCACTGAACACTCCTCATTACCCATATCAAGGCGAAGCTCACTGGTTAAAACAATACAAGGAATTAGCAATGCCAAGAAAACTATACAATGCATTTGTATCTACTCAAGACGCCCGCATTGGAAGCTTATTACATTATCTTGATGAAGTGGGGCTCAGAAACGACACAATTATTGTATTTCAATCTGACCATGGTCATTCAACGGAAGAAAGGGCTCACTTTGGAGGCGGGAATTCAGGTCCATATAGAGGAGCAAAGTTCAGCCTCTACGAGGGCGGCATTCGTGTCCCTGCAATCATCTCGTGGCCATCCAAACTAACTGAAGGCAAAGAAATAAATCAATTAGCACACTCTTGCGATTGGCTTCCAACCTTAGCAGAACTTGCAAATATTAAATTAATTAACAATAAGATAGATGGTAAAAGTTTAGCCCCTCTTCTTCTTGGAAAAGAAAATAAAAGCCCTCATGAAATTTTGCATTGGCAAGTAGGACGAAATAAAAATAGTCAGTGGGCCGTTCGTGAAGGAGAATGGAAATTAATTGGAAATGTGAGAGACACAAGTAATCCGCCAGCAAAGAACTCCGCCCCTCCAGCAAAACTCTTCTTGTCAAACCTCAAGAAAGATCCTGGAGAAAAACAAAACTTTGCCAAAGTTTTTCCACAAATTGTGAGTCGCTTAATGAAAGCTCATGAGTTAGAAGCCAACAAGTAATCTAAGGCCCTCCAACCAAGACAGCCCTTCCAGGAGATCTCTTCACATCAAAAAGTTGAACTTTTAAATTGGACTCTCTAACAGCACGATCAGTGATAAAAATAATGTCATGTATGCCTTTCTCAAGCTTAAAAACAGACTCAGCGGAAGCGTCAATCATTTTGCCGCTAACAATGATCTGTAACCCTTTTGGATCAGCAATGCGCAATCCTATCTCCCCAGGCACTGATACAGATATCTCAAATTTTGCTGCACTTAATTTATTGTTAAAACCGTTATTTATACCCATCTCTTCAACTGGAAGCTCGGCATTAACTTGACTATAAGCAGCTTTCCAAGGCAGCTCATTTTTACCATTCATGGCATACTGAATACCTTTTGTTCTAATCAGATTTCCAACTTTTCCATGGGTAGGCAAAACGCGCCATCTACGCACGTATCGGCCAGATGGAACCTTAAACTTCCCCTCTTTACCAAGTGACGAGAGGAATCGAATCAAATCTATAAATTCATCTTTGCGAAGGCTAGCGGTAAGCCCAGGAGGCATTAATGATATCGGACTGATTTCTTTCTTTTTAATTGCAGGAGCTGCAATCTTTCTTTCATTTCCATCAGCCATCCTTAAAACAATTTCTCGGTCCGTTTCACGAATCAATCCGCCGGTTATCAGATCACCTTTCTTAGTGGTAACAACAGTAGTGTGATAGCCCTCTTTTATTTTTTTTGCAGGCTCAAGTAATGAATCGATAATGTAATCTACTGGTGCACTTGATCCAATGCTCACTAAGTCAGGTCCAATTAAACCTCCGCCTCCTCCAATCGCATGACATGCCTGGCAAAGTAATTGGTTCTTCCTATAAATGTTTTCTCCTCGCAAAGCATCACCTTTAGACTCAACTTCACGCATCAAGGACTTCATATCTTCATCCGACAACCCATTCACAATCGGCTGCAGCGATCCCGCCTCAGATAGGGTTTTAACTAATTGAGAATTATCTCCACCGCTTGCTAAACTTTTTCTTACTCCGGCAGCCGCAACTTCTGAATTAATCTTTTTTCCAGAGAGTGCTGCAGCTAAGTGTTCTGAAGCTTTTTCCTTTGCAAGAAACACTTCAAAAATTAATTCAGCACTCTGAGCTGTTTCCGCCTTAACTAAGACTTGAGCAGCTAGTTCGCTAGTTTTAACTGGATCCAATTTTGCAAGAGCACTTACTGCCGCAGCCCTTGGATGAATCTTCCTTCGCTCATCCTCTGCAAGTTTCATCAGAGCTTGTTTGCTTTCGTCATCCGCCATGCTACTCAATGATGAAGCTGCAACCTCAACTCTTTCATCATTCTTGAGCCACTCAATAATTTCTTGTTTGGCCTCTACAACTTTCCAACTTCCACACAATTCAGCAGCAATAGAATTTCCAGAACTCAACAATTTTAACAGCTCTGACTTTCTTATTTCGCCTGGTTTTACCTGCCTTTGCTGATTCGCACGAATCAGTTCTTTGAATACAAAATTTCTATCCTCAACATTTCTCTCTTTTAAAAAAGCAGATGAATGGAGCAAATCTAAATCTTCGGCCTTCCCTATATCAGCAAAGAGGGAAACAAGCTCTCGAAAACCTTCACTAGGTATATCACGAGAAGCCAATGACGAACTCAATAACTTAAGAGCAGCCGGCTTTTCTGCCGCCTTCAGAATAAATTCAAGTGCTGAAATATTTTCTCCAAAACTAAGTTCTCCTTTTTCAAAAGCAGGCAGCCATACGCTTTCCATTTCACGAGCTGAAAGCCATAGCGCAAAATCAATATTGGCATCCACATCTTTTTTAAAAGCTTTGAGGATAGCCTTAAATGATTGGACGGTCCCTACTTGTCTTAATGCTGAAATAGCTTCTAGGCGAACGCGCGGATGCTCATCAATGACGGCATCCGTTAATAATTCCATGCAATCATCGATCCGGTCACTCCAGTGGTATAATACTCTAACCGCAGCTGCCCGGACCCGGTGATCCTTGGAAATTAACAGTTTTTTTAACAAAGGTTCCGGAAGATTATTGATGGCTTGATTTGCCCAAAGAATTTCCAGCCGATCCTCTTCAGTGATTCCTTCAGAATCCTCTAACAACTTCAACTCAGTTATTACTTCTGATTTTTTCCTTAATCTTAAATTTCTTTTTGCAAAGTGCCTCGTATATGAATCAGGCGATTTCAATTGGTTTACAATTGCACGTACTTCTTGATTTATTAATTTTGGCTTTTGAGAAAGCTTCCGACCCTTATAAGTCACCCTCCAGATCCGCCCATGCACATGATCTCTTCGAGGATCTCTGAAATCTACTTCTCCATGCTGGATAATAGGGTTATACCAATCTGCTATATACAAGGCTCCATCTGGACCAACTTTTACATCAATAGGGCGAAAAGCTTTGTGCGTTGTTCGGATTAAATCAGGTGCCTGACGCGACACGTATCCACTACCGCTCTCGCTAATGACGAACCGATTAACACGATGTCCTCTAAAGTCATTTGTAACCAAATTTCCCTGCCATTCATCGGGAAAATGACTAGAATTAACAATTTCAAGCCCGCATTGCTTTGGCTGGCCAGGGTTCAAACCTCTCATAATTCTTTTAGTATTATGTGCTGTCACAAAAACACTGCCAGGAAAGACATAATTGATACCTTCCCCGTAAGCCCCATCAGTTGCGAAACTCTGTCCATACCTATCAAAAATGTGTCCCCAACT
>JABSSR010000099.1 GCA_013213965.1 Verrucomicrobiales bacterium
ATCTTCGAGGAGAATACTGCAGGAGATTGGAGCGAAAGCTTCTGGTAATTTTCCATTCGCTGCATGAATAGAATCTATTTTTGATGTGAAACCTGAAGGTAAAATCTGCACTTCGTCTCCAGGTTTGAAAACTCCTCCAGCAACTCTTCCCGCATAGCCTCGAAAATCATGGTGTTCATCTGAGTGAGGACGAATAACCCACTGAACCGGAAACCTGGCATGAACATGGTTATGATCTGATCCTATGTATATCGTTTCCAGTTGGTATAACAAGGTTGGGCCAGAATACCAGTCCATGTTCTTTGACTTATCGACAACGTTATCACCCTGCAAGGCACTGATAGGAATAAAGGTCACATCAATTAAATTGTCCAACCTTGAGGAAAAGCTTTTAAACTCCTCAACAATCTCTTCGTAGGCATGTTCACTGAAATCGACCAAATCCATCTTATTAATGGCTACTATGACATGCTGTATTCTAAGAAGGTTCGCAATGAATGCATGTCGGCAGGTCTGTTCAACGATCCCTTTCCGTGCATCTACAAGAACAATGGCAAGGTTCGCAGTTGAGGCCCCGGTGACCATGTTCCTAGTATATTGAATGTGTCCTGGTGTATCAGCGATAATAAACTTGCGTTTAGGGGTAGCGAAGTATCGGTACGCTACATCAATTGTGATTCCCTGCTCACGCTCCGCCTTAAGACCATCTGTTAGGAGAGCAAGATTAACATTGTCATCTCCTCGACGCTTGGATGATTCCTCCACTGCCTTGATCTGATCTTCGAAAATATTTTTCGAATCATACAAGAGTCGCCCTATAAGAGTTGATTTACCATCATCAACAGAACCGGCAGTCGTAAACCTCAAAAGATCCATGTCCATATAATGATCTTCTTGAGATAGATTATTTTCCATATTCATAAACAAACAATAGATTGTCGCCGTTCAAATTCCTTGGATCATTGCCAAAATTAAAAATAGCCTGCCTTTTTTCTATCCTCCATTGAGGTTTCCGTGCGCCTGTCATCTTCTCTCGTTCCTCGCTCGGTTTGGTGCGCTGCGGCAACTTCTGAAATGATCTGATCAAGCGTGCCCGCCTCAGACTCTATTGCTCCGGTGCAAGTCGCATCACCTATGGTGCGAAATCTAACTTTCCCAGTCTTAACATTTTCGTTCTTCTGAACATGAATATGCTCACTGACTGCGATAAGTGTGCCTGAACGTTCGAAGACTTCCCGCTCATGCGAAAAATACAAACTGGGAATATCGATGTTCTCATGCTTGATATATTGCCAAATATCCATCTCGGTCCAGTTGGACAATGGAAATATCCGAAAATGTTCCCCGTGATTCTTTCGACCATTGAAAATGTTCCATAGTTCTGGCCTCTGGTTTTTTGGATCCCATTGCCCGAACCCATCCCTATGACTAAAGAAACGCTCCTTTGCCCTTGCTTTTTCCTCGTCTCGACGCCCACCACCAATAGCAGAATCATATTGTCCATCCTCGAGAGCATCAAGCAAAGTGACCGTCTGCAAGGAATTACGACTCGCTAAAGGACCAGTCTCTTCAACTACCCTACCCTTATTAATTGAATCCTGGACTAATGCGATGATAAGCCTCGCACCTATTTTCGCCACGAACTGATCCCTGTATTCAATTGTTTCAGGAAAATTATGCCCCGTGTCCACGTGAAGCAATGGAAAAGGAAGCCTGGACGGGTGAAATGCCTTGAAAGCCAAGTGTGCCATCACGATAGAGTCCTTTCCTCCTGAAAATAGCATCACGGGATTATCGAACTGCGCAGCCACTTCCCGAAGAACAAACACCGCTTCACTCTCAAGCTGATCAAGATGGTTAATTTGATAAGAAGACATCAATTATTTTAGTAAGTGGTCCTTAATGCAAAATCAAATGCCCTGCCCAAGAAATGTATGGATCCCACATTCTGTCTTTTCGAAACCCTCCCAACGGCCCGCTCTCTCATCCTGAGCATCAGTAACTGGTTTAGTACACGGTCTACAGCCGATGGATCGGTAACCCTGATCATGTAGACTGTTGTAAGGTATATTGTGTTTTTTTAAATAAGCCCAAACACTATCACGGCTCCAAGCCACCATCGGATTCAGTTTAAAAATGTAGCTTGAGCGGATCTTATCAAATTCATACATCTCGAGGATCCTCGTCTTCTTACGATGCTCCGATTGTCCTCTTCTAAGTCCCGTGATCCATACATCAAGTGTCGACAACTTTGATTGCAGCGGAAGCACCTTCCTCATCTGGCAGCAGCTGTCTGGCCGAACCTTCCAGAGTTCAGATCCCATAGTATCGGCCTGTTCCTGAACCGTCTGTTCTGGAACAACTCCGGCAATATTAATTCCCCAAAATTCCTCTAATTGTTGTTTAAGGACAAGTGTCTCAGGAAACAGTAATCCTGTATCTATAGTAAAAATGGGAAATCGACAGCCGATCTTTATGGCATGGTCAATAATTACAAGGCCAGAACCCTGAAAACTGGTGCCAATGGCAGCTTTTTCTCCAAAAGTCTCCCAACACCAGGATAAAACATCATTCAGATCCGCTCGCTCCAAGCGTTCGGATTCTTCAAGAACATTAAAATCATGCTTACTTTCCAGCTTAAATGCCATTAATACATCAATGAGGGGTATATTATACACCCTATTCTCTATAGGTAAAGTATAGATTAATGTAAAGCGGACTCCTGCCACTTTACATTAATCCACTGAAGCACTATACTCCGCGCCCCATGATTAGTTTCTTTATAATGAGCCTGACAGCTATTTTAGCTATTATCTGTTTATTGATGGTCCTCATCATTTTGATGCAGAGACCAAAACAGGAAGGCCTTGGTGCAGCCTTTGGTGGTGGAGTCACGGACCAAATGTTCGGAGCACAAACATCAAACGTACTACAAAAAGTAACCGTCACTCTCGCTATTATTTTCTTTGTTATTACTTTGATCCTGGCTGTTCTTGTAGGAAAGCAACAAGAACATAATAAGACACTACTCAATCCTCAGGTCAGCGGTTCTGAATCAACTGGGACTGATCCGAGCGGACAGAATGGTGCGATCATCCCAAGCATCATTGACTTAGGAAACCAAGACAATAAAAAAGAAGACACAAAGCCTGCAGAAGAAACAGCTCCAATCCCTGTCGAAGAAAACAAAGCCCCCGCCGAAGTGCCTGCTCCAGAGCCCGTGGAAGAGAACAAATCTCCCACCGAAGAACCTGCTCCAGAGCCCATAGAGGAGAATAAATCTCCCACCAAAGAACCTGCTCC